>CAZGCO010000005.1:867-7034 GCA_964524475.1 uncultured Candidatus Saccharibacteria bacterium | reverse complement strand
AAAACAAAATCCCATCTTTCAAATAACAAGAAAAGAGTGGGTTATAAGAAATTAAAGTGGATACCGAAAGAAGTAAATAAGAACGAAAATACAGGACATAAGGTTAAGAAAAAGTAATATTGTTTTATGAAATTGAGCTGGGCAAGATATCAGAATCATTACGAAAGAGTATACAAAAAAACAAATCTTTCGATGATTATGGATATTTTCTGACAAAAATCTGGCAACAGTCTGCGCATAGGTTAACCACAGACCAAGAAAAAATAATGAGTCTCAAAGCAGAACCTGCATATACCCGCTGGACAGATGGTAGCGAGAAACTGATTTCACAACAGACTATTGTATGGAAAAAACAAATAATTCCGATACATCAGGCTATAGGTATGATTGGAACATTGCAAAAACAGTCTGATAGACGTGCATTGAATGGATTGATTATGGAAAAATTAAAATCTATCAGTTATTTTATTGAACATGAATTAAACGCTATCGTGACGAATAAAAAAATAGATGATGAATTACGTGGTTTTACACATCCATACAGTGCGACAATACTTGATTATGAAAATACTGAAACAGAGATTGAACTACTCATGAAAACGATCAAGGATCAACAAAAAATAGCACACAAATTGTATTCCTTGAAAAAACAGCTTATGGGTGTAGATGAATTATATTATGCAGATTTGTCAGTGACATTATCTGCTCGTAAATCAGAGTTTAGTTTCGAACAAGGTGTTGATATTATACGTCGGGCGTTTGGAAAAATAGATCCAGTATATGTAGAGATTTTCGATAGGTTTTTAGAGAATGGTCAGATAGATGTATACCCACGCACAGGGAAAAAGGGTGGGGGATATTGTTGTGGTGGGTATGGACATCCAACATACGTGTTACTGAATTGGACGAATGATTTGCATAGTGTGACGACATTGGCTCATGAAATGGGTCATGCGTTTCATCGTGAACTGTCCAAATCACAACACGTGCTATACGAATCACATCCGATTTCTACTGCAGAGGTTGCAAGTACATTGTTTGAAAATTTTGTGTTCGATGAAATCATGGAAACTCTGTCTCCACGAGATCGTATCTATGCACAGTTCAATAGATTACAGGACACCGTCGCGACTGTGTTCCGTCAGGGTGCGTATGTTGGTTTTGAACTGGACATGCATCATGCGGTTGCTAAATCAGGATTTGTCTCTGCAGATGGTTTGGCACATATTATGTATACGAATCTGAAAAAACATTTGGGAAATGCTTTTCAAGTAACTCCAGATGACGGGTATTTATTTGTGAGATATATGCATTCACGATGGTTTTTCTATTCATATAGTTATGCATATGGTCAGCTCATCAGTACCATGTTATATCATGCGTATCAACGGAATAATAATTTTCGAGAGAAAATTTATGGATTTTTATCAAGTGGAGGCAAACAGTCACCTGCGGATATTTTTGCAGCTTGTGGATTGAATACCACAGAACAAAACTTTTGGAAAACAGGTATTTTAAATATTGCAAAAGATATCAAGGATTTTGAAAAACAAGTCAAAGAGGCAGGGTTGTAAAACCTTGCTTTTTTGTTTACTTATTTTAATATTCATGGTATGATTTTTTTAAATTATTTTTTTCTAAAAAGTTAATTATTCATAATGAAACAAATTACATTAAAAGAAGTAGAAATTATTTGTGATAATTTATTAAAAAATATTGAAAAACCAGAAGTTATTATTGCAATAGAATCTGGGGGTTGGTATATTGGTAACTACTTATCTCAAAAAATGAATGTTCCTCTTTTTTCAATCACCATAAGAAGGAAAATCAATTTATCTTATTTTCATAATAGCTCTAATGGTTTTATGAAGATTTTAGGTAAAATATTTCAATATATTTTATTTCTCTTAAAAAAACCCGTTCTCCAAGAAGAGCTTTCTAATCAACAAAAAGTTTTTATTGCAGGGAAAAATATTCTTATTGTTGATGATGCCATACAGAGCGGTTTTACTATGAATATAGCAATAAAGTATCTCAATACTTTATATCCTAAAAAGATAGAAATATTAATAATAAACAATGTGTTTGGTTTTTATAAATGTAAGTTTTTCAATAGGGGCATTACAAGATTTCCATGGTCAAAAACAAGTAGTGAGTATAAACAGTATTTAAAAATAAGATCAAGTTGATTTAATTTAAAGGCACCTCCGGGTGCTTTTTTTTGTTCTTAAAATATGGTAGGGTAGGGTTATTATGCAATCATATGAAATTCGAGAACGATTTTTAAAATTCTTTGAGAAACGCGGTCACGCGATTTTGCCGTCGGCAAGTTTGGTTCCTGAAAACGATCCGTCTGTGTTATTTAACACTGCAGGTATGCAACCACTCGTTCCGTATCTGATGGGGGCTAAACATCCGTTGGGTAACAGATTAGCAAGTTGTCAGAAATGCGTACGAACAGGAGACTTGGATGATATTGGAGATAATAGACACTTTTCATTTTTTGAAATGCTTGGGAATTGGAGTCTTGGAGATTATTTCAAAGACGATGCAATAAAATGGAGTTATGAATTTCTTACCTCATCAAGTGAAGGATTAGGACTTGATCCGAGCAGGCTTGCAGTAACTATTTTTGCAGGGGATGAAAATGCTCCATACGATCAGGAGTCAAAGGAGATTTGGATGAGTCTCGGTATTCCTGAACATCGCATTTACGCACTACCCGCAGATGATAACTGGTGGAGTCCAGGGGACAATGGTCCATGCGGTCCATGTAGTGAAATGTTTTATGATATGCGCGGGGAATATATCGGAACGGAAATTTCACATGATGATTTTCTGAATCTTATCAAGGAAGAAAAGTTTATCGAAATCTGGAACGATGTGTTCATGGAGTACGAGAAAAAGGACGGCAAGGTTATCGGCAAACTCGCACAGAAAAACGTAGACACTGGTGCAGGACTTGAACGTCTCACTGCGGTAATGCAAGGAAAGGATACGGCGTATGATACTGATTTGTTTGAAGATGTAATGAAAGAAATTAAGAGGATTTCAAATTCTTTTAATCCTCTTAATGAAAATAGATATAATGAAACTAGTGCTCGTATTATTTCTGACCATGTTCGTACAAGTATTTTTCTCATACTAGACGGTGTTTTGCCAAGTAATAAAGATCAAGGATATGTTTTAAGACGATTACTTCGTCGAGCAATAAGACATGCAGATAAATTAGGTTTTGTTCAAGGAATTAGTACAACAAGAAGTAATTTGTCAAAAATTGCTGAAACAATTTTGAATGTATATTCTGGAACTGAATACTCTAGTGAATTAAACCAAAAATCAACTTTCATTTTTGATGAAATAGAAAAAGAAGAACAAAAATTTAGAAAAACATTAAAAGACGGTCTTAAAGAATTTGAAAAAAGAAATATCAAGGTATCAGTACCTGCTTTAAATTTAAATATTCAAACAGGAGAAAACTCTACTGTGGGTGAAGTAAGTAGTGAGTCGTATGTTTCTGCGGAGACAGCATTTATTTTAGCAACAACATATGGCTTTCCTATTGAACTCACAATTGAAGAAGCAAAAGAGAGAGATATGACAGTTGACCTTGAAGGTTTTAATCAGAAAATGAAAGAACACCAAAAACTTTCACAATCAGCTTCTGCTGGAATGTTCAAAGGAGGACTCGGTGGAACGAGTGATAAAATTATTCGGTCACATACGGCGCATCACTTGTTGCTCGCTGCGCTACGTCAGGTATTGGGAGACCATGTACATCAACGGGGGAGTAATATCACCGATGAACGTATCAGAATCGATTTCGCGCACGATACGAAAATGACCGATGAACAAAAGTCTACTGTTGAACAGCTTGTGAATACTTGGATTGCAGAGGATTTACCAATGCAACGTGTTGAAATGCCGAGAGAACAAGCAGAAACAATCGGTGCAGAAATGGAATTCGGGGTGAAATATCCTGATACGGTAACCGTGTACTTTGTTGGTAATGACTTGGAGCACGCAATATCAAAAGAATTCTGTGGTGGCCCACATATCGATCACACAGGATTGATAGGAGGTTTTAAAATAATCAAAGAAGAAGCATCAAGTAACGGTGTACGAAGAATAAAAGCAGTCATTGAATAACAAAACAAAACAGTCGAACATGCGTAGCATGTTCGACTGTTTTGTTTTGCACAAAAATAAAAAACAACGTATACTGTGAACAATGAAGACAGCGCATAAAAAAACAAATGTATTAATTTGTTTATTGCAGTCACACAGTGTGGTAGTTGCATTAGCAGAACGATCTGTTGCTACAGAACCGTTTGTTTTGGTATATGCCAATGAAACACCTGTACGACATCGTGAAGACATGACTAGTGACCGTATGTTACAAAACACTATAGTCGCATATAAAAAAGGTCTTGAAAAATTTCAAGTAGAAAACAAAATGGTCCCTGCACAGGTATATGTCGGTGTGGGAGATATGTTTAGCAATACTGTATATCGTCATCAGGTAATTCGACGTACACAACCGTTTCGTATTCATCAAAAATTTTGGGATGAACTACTAGCAAAAGATATTGCAATGGTAGAAAAAAAGATTCGTACAACCTATAAAAACGACCATGTTATCATGGGTAGCGAACCTATGTATACACGGGTTAATGGATATGAAGCACCATTCAATCATATTACTGATGTGAAAACTGTTGAACAGACATTTGTACATACAATTATTCCAACACGGGTGGTCAATCAAATCAGAACAACCCTTTCAGATATTTTTCATACAGACATACCGCTACAACTACATGGAACATTGCCACATATTACTCGGCAATTAATCCACGAGATTTCTGGTGCATGGATGTGGGTGCATGTTGGTGAACATGGGACAAGTATTGTATATGTAAAAAATCATGAAATAAAACATACAGCATATATTCCCCTAGGGACATATCATGTGATACAGTATGTAGCAAAACATTTTAAAACATCACATCAGTCAGCCAGTGAAATGATTCATATGATGTATGATAAACGTATCGATACAAAGAATACCCTGGAATGTGCCCGCGTATTGGGTTCAGGATGGTTACCATGGCGAGAAAAAATATCACAAACACTCGCAGGTTGGGTAAAGAAGGGGGTTCATATATCACAAATAGTATATTCTGCAGATAATGAAATATTACGAGTGAATAAAAATATTTTTCCTGCAGAACCAGCTGCGTTATGGTATGGTGCACATACCGTTGTGTTTATTCCTTGTGAATCAGTATTATCTCAACCCGCACACAGTGCATCATCTGCATACATACATTTAGTATTGGATGCTATTGTAAAATCTATAAACACGATGAAATCATAATGTCAGAATCATTATCACAAAAAAGCTCAAAGAAAATCATCATGTCAGATGGTGTTGTTGCGCGTGGAAAAAAAACTGTTATACGCAAGATTCCTACGTCTCCTCGCTATAGTGAAATAAAAACACCAGATTATTATGACCAAGAAAATGAATCCAAAAAAAATATCAATACCCCTGATTTTTTAATTTCTGAAAAAACACATGATAAAAAACACATAACCCTATGGTTGTTGGTAGTACTATTTTTAGCATGTGTGGGTTGGGCATTATTTAGTCTGATGTATCGTGCACATGTGTCGTTTCGTTATCAGGAAACAATTATTTCAAGTCCTGGTAATATTACTGCTGTTGCACAATACAGTACTGGGAACTTGCCTTATTATGTTATTACTACCACACTGGAACGCAGTGAATTAGTTCCTGGTGTGTTTGATGAAAAAAATATACCCAATTATTCCGTGGTATCTGATCGGTTAGAAAAACTAATATTAGACGCGCCAACATTGTATGACCGATTGATTAGGGATTTACCCAACGGGAGTATAAGTTATCGTGATGGCATGTTACGGTCACCAATTACTGAAACAATAACACCAGAACCTGAAGGGTTATTAATTACAAAACATCAACAAGTGAGTTTGTTATTCTTTAAAAAATCTGAATTACTCCGTTATTTGGATATACGCTACGGTACTGATGGGTATAAACATCAGACAATTATCAAAGATAATTTTTATATTTCACCGGATACAAATACATCTTTTATTTCTGTGGGGAAGATGCCACC
>CAZGCO010000005.1:0-857 GCA_964524475.1 uncultured Candidatus Saccharibacteria bacterium | reverse complement strand
CGCTTAAAATAACTGGGGATATTTTGTTTTTAGGAACAGTCGACCAGACCCTGCTTCGGCAGCAGCTAGTTTCTGTTACTACTGATGACTGTTATCAAATATTAGGAAAAACCCTTGAAATAACTGATGTTTCATGTAATATTTCGCCAAAATGGATGAAAAAAACACCTAAAAAAACAGATCATATTATGATACATATTAATAACAAGTAAAACAATAAAAAAGTAAAGCAAAAAAGCTTGACTTTTTTACTGATTTCTGTAATATCTCTTATATTCTTTACCATGAGTCAACCTACTCCTGATACCAATGATCTCGTCGTTTCTGCGACCGTAACCGAAGCATTGCCCAACGCAATGTTTCGTGTTCGTGTTATTAATGGAGCACAAGCTCGCGCAAAAATCGCGAATGTGTCCAACGTAGAATTACCGGACGAGTTTATTGCATATTTATCAGGTCGTATGAAACTTCATCGTATCAAGGTACTCGTCGGTGACACCGTTTCGGTCCTCGTAGATTCCTACGGTGGCAAAGGACGTATTGTCAAAAGAGGTTAGGTAGTGTAAACTATCGCACGTCATTATTATTAGTTTTGTCCGTTATCTATTCATTTTTTCATGAAAGTACAATCATCTATCAAAAAAATTAGTGCGGATGATATTATCGTTCGCCGCAAAGGTCGTCTCTACAGGATTAACAAAAAGAATCCTCGCCACAAGGCTCGTCAATAATCTTTTTTCATTATATTTATGCGTTTACTTGGTATAACCCTCCCCGACAAAAAAAATATTGCTTACGGACTAACCGTTGTTTATGGTATTGGTCTTTCTCGTGCAAAATAAATATTGACCGAAGCT
>CAZGCO010000004.1:44084-57346 GCA_964524475.1 uncultured Candidatus Saccharibacteria bacterium | reverse complement strand
AAGACATTTAATGATACAAAACTATTACTCCGAAATGTTGCGGATACATTTAATGGTAGTTTCACTAATACTAACACTGCTGATCGTGTGTACACATTACCGGATGTTGACGGAACGGTTATTACCACGGGAAATCTTTCTGGTATTACTGGTCTTTCTGATTCACAAATATCTGATACATTAACTGCTTCTATTTTGATTGGTTCTGGTTCTACTACGAATGCTGTTGATTTAGGTACTGCAGAAGTCGCGGGAATGTTAGGAGTAGGAAACGGAGGTACAGGTGCAACATCGTTGACAGATTTAATTACCTTGGGAACTCATACTACGGGTAATTATGTAGCAGGGGCAACATCTAATGCAGGATTAACATTGACAGGAACTGAAGGTGGTACACTGGGAATCGCACTAACATCATCAGGAACAACTGGATCAACATCATCTAATTCAGGACTTGAAGTTGGTTCTGCAGGATTAACATTACTCAAAGGTTGTACAGATAGTTACATTTTGAAATATACAGATGCAGGTGGATGGGCGTGTTCAACAGATGCAACAGGCGGTGGTGGATTATCAGATGCGGACTACGGTGACATAGTTATTTCTGGGTCAGGTTCTGTTATGGCAATTGATGCCGATGTTATTGACTGGGCAGACATAGCTGATACTACAACTCTTGATGCGTCTTTGATTATTAATCAAGGAGCTGGTTTTAATACACAACATGTTGCAACTGCTGCTCCTACTGTTGATATTTTTTCATTGACTAATGCAGGTCAGGGTACAACAACATCTGGTGTCGATGGTTTATCTATTGATTTTGTAACCGGAGATGGAGCAAGTGTTGTGAATAGCGCTATTGATGTGACCTTGACCAACGGTGGTACTGCTGCAGGTGATATCATCAGAGGTCTTACATTTAATAATATCACCCCAACAGCAGCTACAGAAGTTGGGTTATATATAGGAACGGGGTACGATAGTGATATTCAATTTGCAGATACTTCAGCTACTATGAGTCTTGCAGATAATGGTACACTCGTATTATCTGATGGCTCATCAACAACTAATGATATTTTCCAAGTAGGAACAGCAACCAGTCGTGGTAATGCACTTGTTTATGGAGACTTGATATTAAAAGGAGGAGATATTGCACGTAGTCTCACCGGAGTTATTGATGTGTTTGTATATGATACAGCAGGTGATGTTGATTCAGGGGAATGGAGAAATGCTCCAGAATATCTCCAGCGTTCATGGGCATTAGAAACAAAAGACGATGGAGCAGGGGACGCATGTAATTTAACATCAGATGATCGTTGTGGTAGTTCAATGTTCCCAAGAAAAGCAATCATTGCAACGACAGCTAGTGGATTATACATTTTCGACGGGCAAGATAATTCACTGTGGATGAAATTTACCCAAGACGGCACCTATACATTAGGAGCTGATACGAATAATAATCCATCAGGAGTTGCTGCTCAAAACGGAGTAGTAGTAGTAGGTACTAATGGTAGTTCAGGAACAGGTATGTATGCAATAGATTTTAAACAGGATACTATCTATCGATACAATACCACTAACAGATCTCAGGCAGACATTAACATTGCAAATCGTAATAGTGCTGCAACCTATGGAACTAACGCAGAAACACAGTTTGCGATTCTTGATAATATCGTAAACGATGTATCCATGAATGTACAAACAGGATCAATGGAAAACAGAGCCAATACATTGATTATGCCTATTGATTCACAAGCTGGACCAAGACTCGGAATTACCTTGATTGCTGCAGCTACTGATTCAGGAGTTTCTGTAATCAATATGGGAGATAGAAAGGTAATTGGTTATTCTGATGCTACAGGAAATGATTATAATCAGGTACATATTACTAAACGAGGTCGTATGTATGCAACCAACGAAGCATTGGGGCAATTAGAAGAATGGAAAACAGTTGATACCAACATAACAACACAGGTAAACGGTTCACCAGGGAGAGTCTATAACCAACTACTTGCTGGAACAACCCCTATTACATTAGCTGGAGCAGCACCTGTTATATCTACATCACCAAGTGCTCTCGCAGTTATTGAACGAGGTTCTAGTGCTCGTGAATCTGCAGCAGCAGGACTTGTTGATTCAGGAGATATTGTGTTTGTTGGAACAAGTCAAGGACTTGCAGAAGTTCATACAGGATCAGGAAGTGCTGTTCCTGCTTGGACAAAAGTCACCACAAAAGACAGTGCAACGCCATACATGGTTGCATCTGTTCGATCAGTACATCTATTTGATGATGCAGCAGGTTCTACTAGTACTAACAGTGCTGTAGGTACAACAGGAACAACGAGAAATCCACTCGATACTGCAGGGGCAACATCTCCTACATTTGGAGGAAACGGTATTCGTGGAGGTTCGGTTAATTTTAATAATAACTCATACCTTTGTTCAGATGCGAACGCAGACGGTACCTGTGATTATGACGCCGACACAGCTGTCAGTACAACATCATTTACTGTTTCTACATGGTTTAAACATTCAATAACAGCAGCAGCTGATGTTATCTTTGAACGTTGTTATACACCTGCTACACCAACAGCAGCTACAGGATGTATCTATGCAGGTATGAACACAACAGGAAATATCGTATTCGGTATTGATGATGATGCTACCTTTACCACTGTCGGAACTGTTTCTATGGATGATGCTATTACATCAGCAGGTACATGGAATGATGGACAATGGCACCATTTAGTAGTAACTAACACAGATACTGATATTTGTATGTATATTGATGGGCGACAGGCAGTAGCCTGTGATGCATCACTCGCTGCGACACTAACACTCGATGGTTCTCAGGTATTAACGGTAGGAGGTCGTTGTACAGGAGCTCTTTGTGTTACAGGAGACAGTTTCTGGGATGGAGAATTAGATGAATTTACATGGAGTGCAGGATCAACAACAACATCAGGGTTGACTTCAGCAGGTGCAAACAAACTATTCTTAGATGGTCGTACGCATTTGATTAGGCCGCAGGCCAATGTGACAGATGCTACCACATTCAGTTCAACAACTATTGGAGATTCTGGAGAATCCTATACACCAAATGCTTTTACAGGTTTGATTGTAGAGTTAACAAATGGTACAGGTGCAGGACAAACCAGAAAAATTATTTCAAATACTGCAACGACATTTACTGTATATCCAGCATGGACAACAACGCCTGATACTACTACTGATTATCGTGTAGCACCTTCGAAACTTTATGGATCAACAAACAGTGTGACTTCAATCGCTGTTGATTCACCGACACAAATAAACAAAGTTCGTAGTATTTATGTCGGTACGAGTGATGGTGCAGACGGAGGAGGAGTTTCTGTATTTAGTAATGCAGGAGCAGGTGGTTTAAAAACAGACGTATATAGTAGTGATTCAGGTGTTGAAGATGATGATTTTGGAACTAGTTGGAGTGGTACCGGTGCTGATAATATTTCAGCAATATCTATGTTTACTGACACGGTAGTATTTGGTACAGGTACAGGTATACGATTACAGAGAAAAGATTTGAGTCTCAAACAAATGCAAGCCGAAACTATGATGGCACTTGATGATGTCCGGTCAAGTTTGATTGCGAGTGGATTATTTGGAGCAACCCAAGATGTACTGGGTCTGGGTCAAGGAGCCGACTTGGCAGAATATTACTATTCAAATACGCTTCTCGAAGCAGGAGATTTAGTTGCTATACAACCCGATCAACCTGCTGGTATTGGTAAATCAGATAGTAAATATCAGAAAAATCTGTTAGGTGTCGTATCTACAAAACCAGGACTTATCTTGGGACCAATTGCAGAAAATGCTTATGCAATTGCGTTGTCTGGACGTATTCCTGTAAAGGTTACTGATGAAAATGGTTTGGTACGTGTGGGTGATGAACTTACTTCATCATCTCGTCCAGGATATGCTATGCGTGCAACAAAAGCTGGTGCAGTAATTGGTCGCGTAATTAACGAGCCATATGCCATGACATCGTGTGATGCAACGCCGTTGACTATCGAAGAATCAGTAGGTGCTGGCCCAGGTGTTGATACAGTATCTACCACCGAAGGAGTTGCAGACACTCTTGAAACCAAAAATAATAATGGAACTATTTCAGATCCAAATCCAAATGAACCACAATGTGGATATGCAATGATCTTTATTGGTCTTTCAGATTCATTAGGTAAAGACGTACAAGTCCTTGCAAATGAATATATTGAAACAAATGGTTTGGAAACACCTGTAACAGAACAAGAGTCGATTATGACATTCTTGCGTTCAGTTAAAACTGATTATGAAACTAATCAAGTATCAATCCAAAGTATATTTACTGATCGCATTGCTGCAGGTGTTGAGATATTAACCCCATCATTATATGCTGATCAAGTAACTACAAATATATTATCAGCAAGTCCAGAAAAAGATTTGGAAATATTATTATCTGTAGGAGGTAAATTTACTATTAAAGACGCAGATCAAGAAGCAAAAATAGTATTTGATAAAAATGGAGATGCATATTTTGCAGGAACAATTACTGCTAAAAATGTGACCGCAGAAACAATATCAGGACTTGAAATATTTACTGATCAGATTTCATCATTGTCACAATCAGTAGGAGAAGGTACTGCAAATACATCAGCGCAACTTTTGGAATTAGGAGGACGAATAGGAACATTAGAAGAACAGGCACAGCTAATTGCAGGAACATCAACACTTGTGACTGATCTACAGGCAGAAATTGCAAGAATCACAGCGGGTGGATATGCAGTAAATTTCACTGATATGGATATCGCGGGTAATACAGGATTTACTGGCGAAACACGATTCAAAGGATTATCATTCTTTGATAATGTAACAACATTTATGAACGGAGTCAGCTTTGGTGGACAGGTAGAGTTTAATCTTCCTCCATTATTTAATGCTGACACTGCTGGGTTTGCTGTTATTAAAACAGGCGACCTGCGCGTACATGTTGTCTTTGATCAGTCTTATTTAGTACAGCCTGTAGTTAATGCAAACATGTCATTTGATGTAGAGGATAATATCGATGATAGTACTGCAATAACATTGTTCAGTGCTGGAATGCAATATATTGTTGTAGGAAAAGATGAGACAGGATTTACTATTCTTCTTAATAAACCTGCGCCACAAAATATTAAATTCTCTTGGACAGCGTTTGCGGTGAAAGATCCAAAAATTTATGAAAGTATTTTAGAAGGATTAGTTATCACCCCAGTATTAGAATTAGACGTAACCCCTGTTGATAATGCGGATACTGGTGTAGTTGTTGATAATGGTTCTACTGATTCGAATGATTCTACTGATTCAGATGTACCGATTGACACAGATCCTATAAATCCTGATCCTGTAGAATCAGAATCAGAAAATCCGCCAACTGAAGAGGGTAGTGGAGAATCGGTAGTTAGTAATACAGGAAATAGTGAAGAAACAGTAACCACAGAGCAATAATTAAAACACAAAAACAACAATGTTTCATTGTTGTTTTTGTGTTTGGAGTAGTGTATAATCAATTTTATTAACCCTATTATTTTATATATTTTATGAAAGATTTTATTATGAAATTCAAAACTTTTTTTACAAAAAATAACCTCATCAAGGGACTCTTTGGTTTACTTTTAATCGGTTTTGTTGCAACTAGTTATTTTAGTTATCAGTATTTTCGTACTAATAAAAAAACAGAGCAAAATAACCAGGTAGAGGTTACTAAACTAGTAGAAAAGATTTCTAAATTTGTTGTGTTACCATCTGACCAGACACCAACACTTGCTACAGTTGCTGACCCAGAATTACTCAAAGACCAACCTTTCTTTGTTAATGCTCAAAAGGGTGACAAGGTGTTAATATATGCAGGTACCGTAAAAAAGGCAATATTATATCGTCCATCACTTAATAAGATAATTGATATTACAACCATTAGTACCGACGCAGTAACACCGAAAAAATAACCTTTGTATATTCCAGATGTTATGTATACAGATACTGATAATAAAAGACATTCATACACCACAACATTGTTGGGGGTGTTTTTGTTACTGTTTTTTGCAGGGTGTACAACATTGTTTGCTCAAAATATGACTAGTACGTCTTTTGAAATAGAGAATCCTCAAATAATCTTGGAGGGTGGCATGTCATCATCGGCAAGTTTTCAATATTTTTCAAGTACTGATATGTATACCATTGAGGAGAGTACCAGTAGTAGTTTTACGAATAGGCCTGGATTTTTGTATTTTCCTATTGCTTCAACACCTATTGTTTCTGTTACTTCTGGTACTGAACAGGCAACAGTTACTTGGACTGTTCCTACAGCAACTTTTGCAAATATTACGAGTTACGAATTGGGTGTGAGTACTACCGTAAATGGAACATATGCCTATACAGATGTAGGTAATGTTTCATCGTATGTAAAAACAGGATTAACAGGTGGGGCTACTTATTTTTTCAAGGTGAGAGTCAAGGCATTGGGTATTATATTAAGTGAATCAACATCAGTTTCTGCAACCATATCAAGTTCCGGAGTAGTATCCGGGGGTGGTGGAGGTGGGGGTGGCGGAGGAGGTGATAGTACTGTTTCTTATGGATTAGGAAGTGTTGTTTTGTCTGGAAATGCTTATCCTAATAGAGTAGTAACCGTATTAAAAGATGCTCAGGTTGTGGCAACTACTGTTGCTGATAGTAATGCAAGATTCTCTATTACACTTAATAGTATTTCAAGTGGAAACTATATCTTTAGTACATATTCAGAAGATGTTCAAGGAAATAGGTCTGCATTGCTCACGTTTCCTGTTTCGGTTACTGCAGGATCAAAAGCAAACATTGGAGGAGTCTTTATTGCACCAACGATTGATATAGACAAAACACAGGTAAAACAGGGTGATAATTTAATTATTTTTGGACAAACACTTCCTCAGGCAGAGGTAACTATTTCTGTTCACTCTCCTCAAGAATTTTTTAACAAGGTAAAAAGTGATTCTAATGGTGCATATTTGTATAATTTTGATACTTCCGTATTAAACAAGGGAGATCACCAAACAGTATCAAAAACAGCAAAAGACGCAGAAATTAGTATTTATGGAAAACCGGCACCGTTTATTGTTGGAGATGTTACGGTGTTTGCAAAAAAAGCTATTAAAAATTGTCCCGCAAAAGGAGATATGAATAATGACTGTAAGGTTAATCTTATAGATTATTCTATTGCAGCATATTGGTATCGACGTCCATTAGATAGTGCAATTATGGTCACTGAAAAAGCAAAACTCAGTGGTGATGGAAAAATAGATTTAGTAGATTTTAGTATGATGGCTTTTTATTGGACTGGTTAAATTATTTTTATGCATAGTTTTTTTACACAAAAAAATAAATTATTTTTATTCGTTTTTTGTACGATATGTTTTGTATTGCCTGGGTATGTTATGGCCAGTGATATTATTATTGATTCGTTACCTGGAGAAAAAGACACAGTTATTAATGTATTATTGGATTCTTACCAGAAAAATATTAATGCTGTTTCGGGTACGATAGCTATTAATTCACCAGGTGTGCATGTTACTGATATTATAACCAAGGATTCTCTGGTTACTTTTTGGGTTGATAAACCGACAATAAACCCTGATCGTACAGAGGTTAGTTTTTCAGGAATAATACCCGGTGGTGTTACAGTAAAAGGTGTAAATATTCTATCTATTTTAGTAAATAGTTCCACAATAAAATCATCAGGTATTACTATAAGTAATACCCGTGTTTTATTGAATGATGGATTAGGAACTGATGACAAGGTTTTTGTGCGTAATAGTAATAACGAGTTTCAGAAAAAATATACAGATGTTCGTGATACGATAAAGCCAGAAAAATTTACTTTACTGAGAGCAAAAGACCCATCTATTTTTAATGGTAATTGGTTTGTTTCTTTTTATAGTCAGGACAAAGGATCTGGTTTAGATTACTATACTGTATGTGAATTATTTTCTTGTCACAGAGGTGACAGTCCATATGAATTTAAAAAACAGTCATCATGGTATATTGTTAGTGTTACTGCACATGATTATGATGGTAATACAAGAATAAGTTTCTTGATATCTCATAATATTAAAATTTTATATACTATAATTTTTTCTTGTGGTATACTTTGTCTATTATATGTTCTCTTTTTACGATATAAAAAAAATATTTTTTAAATCTATCTTATTGGGGGTTGTGTATTTTTTTAGTTTCTCTGTTGTTAATGCTGCAATTATTAAAACGTCTCCTGCAACAGGTTCGTATACGGTAGGAAAAACTTTTCCAGTTACTTTTTATGTAAGAACACCAGATAAGGCTATTAATGCTGTTTCTGATTCATTTACTTTTTCTGCTGATACATTGGAAATAACAGGATTTTCACGTGCGAATTCTATTTTTACCCTATGGGTTCAAGACCCAAGATATGATAATAGTTCAGGAACAGGGTCTTTTGAAGGTATGGTTTTTAATCCTGGATATATTGGCAGTAGCGGAAATTTAGTAACGTTTAATTTCCGAGTCAAAAAAGAAGGTTTTGCTTTTGTTAATCCTCAGGCTGGATCAATATTAGCAAATGATGGATTAGGAACTAATATATACACAGGGGCTGAAAAATCCAGTTTTAGTTTGGTTGCTACTGACAATAAAATACTACCTCCAACAGATGTTACTGTGCCAGTGTCTTCTGATAAAAAAAATACTGATCTACCTGAAGTTACTACACCAGCAATTTTTGAAGTAAAAGAATTACCAAGAACAATAGACTATGATCCAGTTATTAAATTTTCTATTATTTTAAAAAATAAAAAAATAGAAAATAAAAAATATGAATTACGTATTGACCAAGGGGATTCATTTATATGGGAAGATACTGAAAATACTGGTGTATATAGTCTTACTCGTACACTATCTCCTGGAAAACATATTTTATTCGTAAAAACAGTAGATAATGATTTGAATCTATCTACATACGTAGATTTTACTATAAAAGATATTCCGGTACCTGATATTGTTTTATATAGTCGCTTTAGTCATATTGGACAACAACCTTTCTTTATTTATGGTTCGGCACAAAAAAATAACCAGATTATTCTGAACATATATAATAAAAAAGAAATTGTATATACCGAAACAGTATATGTAGGAACTGATGAAAAATTTATTTTTGTTATTAATGATAAAATTCCTCCAGGTAAATATACTATGGATCTCTTTGCAAGGGATAAAAATGGTGCAATAAGTGAAAAAACAGATAGCAAACAGGCAGTGTTCAGGAGGTTTGCATTTATTGATCTTGGTGTTATAGCACTCAGCTTGCCGGCAATAGGTCTTACTTCTTTGATTATATTGATTCTTTGTATGGTAATTACTACATTTATTGTTGTGAGGGCATACAGAGACTAGTGTTAAAAAGCCGTATTTCTCTGATACGGCTTTTTCCTTGCTTTTTTATGACTTTTATGCTACAGTTTCACCATTATTCGTTAAATGTATTAAATTTATGGCAACTATTTCTGCTACACAATTCATCCCAGAAGCCTTGGCAAATCGCCGAGAGATGGACATTCGTACTGGCGACACAGTACGTGTTCATGTAAAAATCGAGGAAAAGGGTAAAACCCGTATCCAGCTGTTCGAAGGATTGGTGATCGCAACAAAACATGGTGCAGAACCAGGGGCGTCGTTTACCGTACGTAAAGTCTCTCACGGGGTAGGAGTGGAACGTATTTTCCCTCTATATTCTCCAATGATCGACAAGATTGAAATAATCCGTCGTACACGTGTTCGTCGTTCAAAACTATACTTTATCCGTGAAAAGGTTACTCGTGATATTCGTCGCAAGTTACGTAATTTCGCTCAATTCTTTTCTTCTTCATCTGATTTAACTCCTGTTGAACCAGCAGTGATGGAATCAGAAATTATGGATGAACCTGTTACAGAGACACCTGATATTATGGAAGATACTACAGAAACATCTGTGACTGAATCATCTTCAGAAAATACAGAAGCAACTGAAACAATGGAATCTACAGATTCTAAAACAGATTCAGAATAATATTTTATAAATAAAAACTACCTACGTGGTAGTTTTTATTTATAAAATATTTTGATATACTTGATATATGAATACATATCTTGCACATATTGATAAATACATTATTCGTTTTTGTAGAAAATTATTTATTCCTTTTGCACGATTTTCTTTGGCAGTTATTTTTATTTGGTTTGGTATGCTCAAGGTTTTTGGGTTTTCTCCTGCGGGACCATTAGTAGAAGGTCTGTTTCAAGTGACAATATCGTTTATGGATTTTCATACTTTTTATGCACTGTTTGCATGGTTTGAAGTAGTTATTGGATTTATGTTTATTATTCCTCGTTTTACTCGTTTTGTTATTCCACTTTTATTTATTCATATGATTACTACGGTGGGACCATTAGTTTTATTACCTGTAGAGACATGGGTCGCACCATTCGTGCCAACATTAGTTGGGCAATATATTATAAAAAATCTGGTCATTGTGACTACTGCTATTGGTATCGCTGCCTACGTACATCCATTCTCTGAGAAATAGGTATTTGCATAGATAGGTGACTTGTGATAGACTAGGAACGTCTTTTCTTCAAGTATTGGTTATGGTCAGTTTTTGTCCCCGCTACGAGATGAAAGAGGTCGAATATTAATTTTCTTTTTCTTCTTTTGAGGATATAAAATCATGACAAAACTATTTGTTGGAAACCTTTCTTGGTCAACTACTGACCAATCACTCGGTGATTTCTTTGCTACTATTGGCGAAGTTGTCTCTGCTCGTGTAGTGTTGGAACGTGAAACACGTCGTTCACGAGGATTCGGATTCGTTGAAATGGCTAATGCAGAGCTCGCAGAGCGTGCAGTTGCTGAACTTAACGACAAAGAACTCGATGGTCGCGCTATTCGCGTAAACATCGCTATGGAACGCCCACAGGCATAATCCAAACAAAAAACCTCTTTCGAGGTTTTTTGTTTGGATTATTATTGCGGAAATGGAGGGATTCGAACCCTCGAAGGCTTTCACCTTGCCACGTTTCCAACATGGTGCACTCGACCACTATGCGACATTTCCTTTTTTAACCTCATCTACTCTATCATATTTTTTTGTTTACGCTATACTATTGCCATGAATATATTTGTATGGACAGGAATAATATTTGGGCTCCTTATTGCATTGCCGACAGGGCCTGTTGGGTTTATCACCATACAACGCATGTATAGTCATGGGATTTGGTCGGGGATGATTACCAACTGCGGATCTATTGTCGCGGATATTTTTTATTGTGTTGTTGTTGGTTTCGGGTTACATTTTATCGGAGAACCATTGTTGCGTTATACCCACTATACTCAGTTGTTTGTAGGAGTATTATTGATTATTACGGGGATTGTTATTTTTCGTAAACACATGGAATTAACCGAAGATCGTACTATTATACAGTACATTGGAGATTTTGTTTCAGCGTTATCTATCAATGGATTAAATCCTACATTATTGATTACTTTTTCTGCATTGTTTGTGGCACTTGGTATGACGCCATATATCGGGGATATACTGGAAATGATTTCATTTATGTTAGGTATGGTTGTTGGACAGATTGTGTTCTGGTACAGTATGGGAACATTACTTGTCATGGCACGTAAACATCAGCGAGCAGATTTGGTCAGGCAGGTGCAGCGAATACTAGGGGTTATTCTTGGTATTATTGGTTTTATTATTTTTACGACGAGTTTAATAAAATTTTTCCTTTAAGAAATAAATAAAAAAATCCCTGGTCTCACGAGGGATTTTTTTATTATGCTTTTTTCGGCATGTATTTCATGAGGAATTTTATTGTCATGAATACTGAAAATGCGATGATGAGGAAACTGATAACATTATTTAAAAAGCTACCAATTTTTATCGCACCAATAGTGATAGTACTAAAATCAGGTTGTTTGAATATCATCGCAATTGCTTGCATAATGACATCATTTACTAATGAATCAACGATTTTACTGAATGCTGTTCCAATAACGACTCCGACAGCTAGATCAATAATATCACCTTTCATAGCAAATTCTTTGAATTCTTGTAATAATCCATTTGCCTGACCGGTAACATTACCAGTCATGTTGTGTATATTTTCCATAGAGATACCTATTAACTATTAATATGAATAGTATAATGAATTATTTATAAAAAACAAGATGAATATTTTTCTTTGTATGATATAGTACCAGGTATATGTCGATTACAAAAAATACTCTATCAAAATTCCATACGACAGTAATGGATTACTATACACAACATGCTCGACATGATTTACCTTGGCGAAAAAACACGTCGGCATACTATGTTATTGTTTCTGAAATTATGCTTCAGCAAACACAGGTGGAAAGGGTAATACCTTTTTTTAAAAATTGGATACAATTATTTCCAAATTTTAAACAATTAGCTACTGCTAGTCAGATAGATGTACTGCGTGCATGGAAGGGGTTGGGATATAATTCACGTGCATTACGATTACAAAAACTAGCACAGGTAGTTACATCAGAATATGCTGGAAAAATTCCCAAAGATAAAAAACTCCTTGAAAAATTACCTGGTATTGGCCCATATACTGCAGGTGCAGTAATGGCATTTGTATACGATACACCTGTAGTGATGATAGAGACCAATATTCGGAGAGTTTTTTTACATCATTTTTTTAATACAGAAAAAGAATCTATATCAAAAAATATTCATGATAGAGATATTTTATCATTGATAGAAAAAACATTACCTGAAAAAAATATTCAAGAGTGGTACTGGGCGTTAATGGATTACGGGTCATTTCTGGGAAGGGAATTAAAACATCATGGCAAGAAATATAATCCCAATACGAACAGTCGACATTATACAAAACAGTCAGTATTCAAGGGGAGTGACCGACAAATACGTGGTCAGATTTTGGAAATATTATTACAATCAAAAACAGAAAAAATATCTTTATCGAAACTTTGTAAAGAATTAAAAGATTTATCAGGAGATTTTGAGAGAATAGAAATAATCGTTGATAGTTTAGAAAAAGAGAATTTTTTGTATATCACAGGGGAATATGTAGTGTTGAAAAAATAAAAAGACCACTATAATAATAGTGGTCTTTTTTAATATTTTCTTTTTTGAATGTTGGACCCTAGTTGGATCCTAGAGAAATCTTTTCAGAAA
>CAZGCO010000004.1:14699-44074 GCA_964524475.1 uncultured Candidatus Saccharibacteria bacterium | reverse complement strand
AATTTTAATCTTGCAAATTTCCCTCTGTTTCCAAAATCTACTACGATTTTCTTTGCCCATTCGTTTACTTCCTTTTCTTTACATAAAATGTACTCTTTTGCAAATTCCAGCGTCATTTCTGGTACATCGAGACCGTGATGCACAAGTTTTGAAAAATGTTTGTAACATGCTCCACCTTTTTTCATTTTTTCTCTTAATATTGCTAAATTTTGCGCGTTTTTGATTTTTAAAAAATTAATCCACGCTGTCTGGGCTACTAATATTTTATTGTTTGCCATGGTATTCTTTTTAGTTATTTTTACGTATTATACTCTTTTTTGTATCTTTGTCAAATACTTTATTGGTGGTGTATACTATACCTATGAAAACACAGCGCCACGATATAAAAATCTTTTATGAAAAATTAGCAGGATTGAATCCTGCTCAGCGTTTGGCGGTAAATACTACAGAGGGCCCTGTCATGGTGGTTGCAGGACCAGGAACAGGGAAAACACAGGTATTGGTTCTCCGTATTGCAAATATTCTAGACAAAACTGATACTGATCCATCCAGTATATTATGTTTGACGTTTACCAGATCTGGAGTAACTGCAATGCAAAACAGATTGACTGATTATATTGGTACTACTGCTCGAAATGTAACTATTACGACGTTTCATAGTTTTGCAATATCTCTTGTAGAAAAATATTATGACTTGTTAGATTTTTCTCATGTACCTGAATTATTAGATGATACAGTTACGGTAATGATCGTTGATGAAATTTTGGAAAATAATCATTGGGAATATCTGCGTCCGCGCACTGATAGTGCAAAATATTTCAAGGATATTAAGGGCTTGATTTCAATATTAAAACGTGAACGTATATCTCCAGAACAATTTTTGTCCGATATTGAGCAAGAAATAAAAAATATTTCGTTAGATCCAGACAATCTATCCAGTCGTGGACCAACAAAGGGGCAATTAAAACAAGAAGCAGTAAAACGTATCGAAGGATTACGTCGCACGACAGAGGTGGTAACGTTTTATTATAAATATGAAGATATAAAACGTGAACGTAATCTTATGGATTACGATGATGTATTAACGTATGCCGTAGAGCTGGCAGAAAAGTATGAAAATGTTCGTGCAGATATTGCAGAAAATTATCAGTATGTATTAGTAGACGAACATCAGGATTCATCAGGAGTACAAAACGCATTTTTGCGTGCAGTATGGCATGACATTGAACAACCAAACATATTTGTCGTAGGGGATGATCGTCAATTGATCTACGGTTTTTCTGGTGCAAATCTAGATTATTTTACTGAATTTAAAACATTGTTTGGTCGCGCAGTGATGATTACGCTGACAGAAAACTATCGTTCTACAGCACCTATACTGGCTGTAGCAGATGAATTATTGCAGAGTTCGGTAACCACAGAATCATTGCATAGTAATATTATTGGTAATGACAAAATAACCTTGTCTGGTTTTGTGTATGGTCGTGACGAGATTATCGGCGCAGGATTATATTTCAAAAAACAAATAGAATCTGGTATTGATCCGAATACCTGTGCATTGTTATTGCCAAAAAATTATCAAGTAAAAAATGCAGTTCAGATATTGCGTACCATGGGTATTCCTGTTGTTTCTGAGCAGGCTATTTCATTATTACAACTACCAGCATCGACCAGTATGTTACGGATACTCCATATTATTACCGATCCACATGACAGTGTGTCACTTTCTCATGCATTACTCGATATGACCAGTCTGGTTCCACCTATGCAGGCGCACGTGTTTCTCAAGTCAACAAAACCAGATAAATTGACGATCGATGACATGGTAAGCAGTGCTGATGATCAGGGAATGTTCGCACATGAAAATAAAGTAGTAATATTCGGGAAAAAACTACACACATGGATAGAAACATTATCACATGAACGAGTTTCTCATATTGTGAGTATTATTGGAAATGAATTATTAATAGATCAATCAAAAAATTATGATGCATTGATACAAAACATAGAAATCGTCCGTAGTTTTATTCACGCAGCAACATCATGGGAGGATAAAAACCCTACGGGAACCTTGGCTGATTTCTTGAATTATTTTCATCGATTAAATACCTATGGTAATACTGTCTCTGTTGCACACCTGTCGAATAATACAGGTGTTCGGGTGATGACACTCCATAAGTCCAAAGGGCTAGAATATGACCATGTATGGATAGGACATATGAATCAGGAGATTCTCATGAGTGAAAAACAAAATGCTTTTATGCTACCTGAGAGTATTATGACAAAAATAGCAGAACGTGATACGTTAACTGCACGTCGTGAACTCTACGTTGCTATTACTCGTGCAAAACAGTTTTGTACTATCAGTTTTGCAGAGACACGTGACACAGGTGGCGATATGCAATTGGCACATATTATTACTGATTTATCTGAGGAACATTTTATCAAGGTAACCAGTAGTGAAAATCAGGATATTATTCTTGCTCATAATCCCCGTTATTATGCTCCTGTTCCACCACAATTAGGAAATGGAGATATTATGACAGAAATACGTGATCTGGTACGCGATCGTTTTACTGAAACAAAAATATCTGTTTCTATGCTCAATAATTTCTTTGAATGTCCTTGGAAATGGTATTTTAGAAATTTCTTGAAATTACCAGAAACAAAATCTGTTTCACTTGCACTAGGTTCTGCGGTTCATAGTACTATTGAATATATTCTCAAGGAAAAAACATTACCATCTGAAAAATCGATTCAAGAACAAATACTCTTGTCACTCCGTCGTGAACAGGTTCATGATAGTGCAGATATAATGAGATTATCAACAGATGCATATGATGCTGTACGTAGTTTTATTGATGGGTATTATGAAAATCTTGCAATTGATCGTACTGCAGAACGTAGTATCAGTTATCGTGATAAGCAGTTTCCGAACTTGTCTATGTATGGCAAGATTGACCTGACAGAGCGATACCCTGACGGGAGTATTGTGGTGAGCGATTTTAAAACAGGGACGAGTAAAACAACAGGGGTAATAGAAAAAATGAATCCAGATGGTCGTTTATCAGATTATATGCGTCAATTAGCTATGTATTCGTACCTCATCCGTGGGGCAGAGAGTAATGATGTTTCCGAATCGCGATTATTATTCCTCGAAGAAGATCAAAAAAATAAAAATGCACTTTATCGAACTCATGTGACCAGTGAGCAGATAGAGTTGTTAATTCATGATATCGCAGATTATCAGGAGTTACTCCATACAGGAGATTGGACGACTCGTCCTTGTCGTGCAAAATCATATGGTAATAGTAGTACTGGATGTGAATATTGTGCCCGTATGGAACGGTTGATGGGGGACGCATAAAACAAATCAAAAATCCCGTGAGGGATTTTCTTTTGTTTGTTTATCAAGATTGAAATTTCTATAAATCTAAGATATAAATCTATTTTAGTACTGTAATCTATTAAGTTATTACTCGATAAAATTACTTTCAAAATAAAAAAAAGAAACCCGAAAGGTTCCTTTTAAAATTATTTATATACTTGTCATGTTACGCTTCTTTTCCATGGAAACCAAGCACATGCTGGATTCAATAGAAAGAAATCAACTTTAATACTTTCCGGAATATTTGTAATCCCTAATTTCCAGCCAAATACAAATATACCCAGTAAAAAAGATGCAATAGAAACAATTATAAGTGGAAGCCCTACAGAAAGAGCTCCTAAAATATCTTTTTGTTCTTGGTATTCAAGTTTCTCTAAGTTCCCTACACTTGTTGTGTACCATGAATAATATTCATGAAATTCGGTGCGATATTCACTATATGGAACATTCCAATGGAGTATCTCCATCCCACTTAAATAGAAGAACATGCAAGTAATCCCATAAAAAATTAGTAGGAAAATAACTTTCCAGGCAGACGTCTTAGAAGGGGCGCTAATGTTTGCTTCTATTGGGAATAGCATTGCCGTTGTCAGTATTAAACAAAGAAAAGTAATTCCAAAAAATGCCCCTTGCCCAACTGGTAGAAATACCGCAGTTAGAATGGAGATGATTACTCCAATGATAATACTGTTTAATACCAAGGTGTTATACTTGTGCTGACTAACAGCTTGTGTTTGATTTTTCATGTTCTTTGATTTAACTGTTTATGAAATTTGGTTTTTTTATTAAAGTACTTAATTGTACACATATTATCATATTATAAATCACTTGTCAAGTATTTTATACTATGCTCTAATTTAAACATGGTGAATAATTTGGTTGATTTTATTAAAAATTAATAGTAATATTAGATTTATGGAAAATATATTATTCAAAAATGAATTTAGTTCTATAGAGAAAACATCTCTAGAGACAGCGACAGAAAAGTTTGCCACTAATTTTGGTAAATCAATTCATATGATTTTTAATCGTTGTGTATCTGATTATGTAGACAAAAATCCTACAGATAAACATACAGTAAGAGATATTTCAGAATTTGATCCAACTATTGAAATTAATGATAACATAATCACTTTTAATTCTAAAGGTGTGAATTTGGTTTTAGAAAATAAAGATAACAACTGGGATGTTAAAAATATATCTTGTGAAATTATTTTTGCACCTCATGAAGTTACAGAAAAAATCACAGAAGAAGTTAATAGAATTAAAGATAGTTTTGCAAATCAATTCAATAATGAAATAAGGCTTGTTTCTTAGTTTTTTACCTGTCATACTAAATAAAAAGAAAATCCCTGACGGGATTTTCTTTTTATTATCTCTGTGCGCGAGAGAGGACTTGAACCTCCACACCTTGCGGCACATCCACCTCAAGGATGCTTGTCTACCAATTTCAACACTCGCGCATTTTTTACTTACCCTGGTACTATATACTTTTTTGTGAAAAAGTCCACACCATGGTACTATGGGGATATATGAAATTAAGTGATAAAAAATGCATTCCATGTGAGGGTGGGGCAACAGCCATGGTACATGATGACATTATGATCTACATGAACGATGTCCCTGGTTGGGTATTAGAAGATGATCAAAAAATTACTCGTACATGGATGTTTTCGGATTTTGTACATGCTATGAAATTTATTAATATGGTTGCTGATATTGCTGAAAAAGACGGACATCATCCAGATATATTTGTTTCATATAATCGTGTGGTTATTGATTTATGGACACATTCTATTCGTGGTTTATCAGAAAATGATTTTATTGTCGCTGCAAAGATTAACGCTATTGAAAGAGAAGGGGGACATATGAATTAAATTATTTATTAGTATTATATACACTCTATGAAACATTGGATTATACCACTATCGTTATTAGTACTATTTGAAGCATGTGCTGATATTGTTGCGAAAAAATTCGCACTCACTAATAAATTATGGATTGCAATAAGTGCATTATTGATTTATATAATTGCAAATGTTTTTTGGCTCATTGCATTAAAAAACGGTGCAGAATTATCACGAGGAGCTATTATGTTTTCTTTACTTTCGTATATCCTTGCTGTTATTATTGGAGTAGGAATCTATAAAGAACATTTATCATTGATACAGAGTATAGGGGGAGCACTTGGTATAGTATCTCTTGTTATGATTATGTGGGAATAAAATTATGAAGAAAACTTTTACTACATTATATACAGCAGTCATTAGTCTCTATCGGGGACGTAATTTAATATGGCAATTCGTTGGAATTATTGCGGTACTGATACTGGTATTTTCTGGTATGGATTGGTGGTATTTTACAAACCTACGTAATACTGCGTTTTATAATTATTTTATCCTTGCAGGATTATTAGGATTTATTATTCCTGTGATACAAGTTTTAGGGCTATGGATTATTGGGAAGATGACAAAAAACAACAGACTATCAACAGCAGGAACAGTGTCGTTATATGCAGGAGTACTCGGCTGGTGTGTTTCATCTACTTACAAGTTTTTTACAGGACGGATACATCCACCACATATTCATGGTTTTGATATTGTAAATATTGGGAATTTACCTGATACAACACATATTTGGAATTTCGGTTTCGGAAGTGGCGGGATATTTTGGGGTTGGCCATCATCACATACGACTGTTGCATTTGCCATGATGGTAGCACTCGCTCTGTATTATCGTGAGAAAAAATGGATTGGAATACTTGCAATTATTTATGCATCGTATGTGGCCATTGGTGCATCGATTGGCTTTCATTGGTTGTCTGATGTCGTGTTCGGAATTATCTTGGGATCGATGATTGGAATATCTGTTGTTAAAAACTACCCAACAGGGTAGGTTTTTGGTATACTATATCTAATATGCTTAATCCAGAATTAAAACTAAATCCCCATGTGTTTGATACTGATGTGCAACAGGTACCTATTCGTGCTGGTTTTGGTGATGGTTTGATTATTGCAGGCGATGCTAATGCACGTGTCGTAGCATTATGTGCGGATCTCACTGATAGTACAAAAATGAATCTCTTTGCAGATAAATATCCTGATAGGTTTATACAGGTCGGTATTGCTGAACAAAATATGGCATCTGTTGCATCGGGACTTGCTGCAGTGGGAAAAATTCCTTTTATATCTTCGTATGCCATGTTTTCTCCAGGACGAAACTGGGAACAAATTCGTACAACAATTTGTTATAATGATGTACCAGTGAAAATTGCTGGTTCTCATGCTGGGATTTCTGTAGGACCAGATGGGGGAACACATCAGGCACTGGAAGATATTGCTCTTACTCGGGTGATACCGAACATGGTGGTACTGTCTCCATGCGATCATTTACAGGCACGACAGCTGACGGTGGCTATGGCACAGACGAAGATGCCGACATATATCCGATTAGGGCGTGAAAAAACCCCAGTAATTACCACAGATGAAACCCCAACGGATATTGGTACTGCGCAGTTGTTCTGGCAAACAGAACAACCAGTTGTTGGGATTATTGCGACTGGGTCACTGGTATATTATGCATTGTGTGCTGCGCGAAAATTAGAAGAACAGGGAATACAGGTCAATGTTTTGAATATTGCGACGATAAAACCCCTGGATACGGACATGGTGATACAATTAGCAGAACAAACAGGGGCTATAGTCACTGTCGAAGAACACCAGATAGCAGGAGGGCTCGGTTCTCTTGTTTCTGAAACATTGGCACAACATATACCAACACCGATAGAATTCGTTGGAGTACATGATCAGTTCGGACAATCGGGAACCCCTGCAGAACTCATTAAACATTATGGTATGGATACAGATAGTATTATTCATGCGGTACAACGGGTTATTGAACGTAAAAAATAACACTCAATTTCGTGAGTGTTATTTTTAACATACTATTACTAAAAGAATATTGCAAAAATATAAATATATGGTATAGTGTTTTAATGAATTTTGAACTATTCCGTGAGGATTTGAAAAAACTAAAAAAGATTTATCTATTACCTTTTATTATATTAGCAGGGGGTTTTGGTAAAACAGCGGAAAAATTTACTGATACACGCAAGGATTATTTTATTGATTGGCTAAAGGTATCTATTTTTGATCGTGCTATTCGAGTTATTATAGTTATTATAGGTATATCACTCAGTATATTTACACTCGGTGGTGGTTTTTCTGATATATCAATATCATCTGCGTGGATTATTCCGATTATTATTATTGTAATTTTTGATATATTATTTTTTCGTAAAATAACTCATCATGTTTTAAATATTATATGGGAAATTATCAGGGAGGTTTGGTCAGTTGTGATATCTTTAGTAAAGGCGATGTTCGACATGATCAAGGAGGTAGTTATGATGATAGTTACCATGTTCAAGGAAATAATTATGGATTTTATTCCAAAGAAAAAAGAATAAAAAACTACATGATAATCATGTAGTTTTTTATTTACCAAATTTTTACTGGCGTATAATCGGCTGGTGCGATAGATAGGTAATGTTCTATTTGGTCTCTGGTTAATAATCCTGATTGTGCACCGACGTACTGTACAACAGACATACTATTAATAGGTCCCCATAGTATTGCTGTTTCTAATGGAATCCCTAGGGACAGTGCAGCTGCAATCGTCGATGAACATGCATCTCCGGCACCCGTACGTTCTACAGGGGGTTTTGGATCAGGATATATAGGTAGGAAATACCCATTATGTTCATCTGATGCAGTCATACCGTTTGGCCCATCGGTGATGATAATAGTTTTTGGTCCTAATGCTCTGATACGTGCATGGAGTTCAGGAAAATCTGCATGGGGCAGGTTCAGGATTTTTTGTGCTTCTTGTTTATTACAAAAAAATACATTGGTCCGTCGATATAATGTTGCCAGTGCACCAGTCCCCATTGATATCTGAAATGTTCCAGGTTGGAAGGCTACGAATAATTCAGGGCGACTTGTGAGCCAATCACTAATTTGCTGATGGTATATTTCTGTACCAGAAGCTAATGAGGTTAGATATACCGTTCCTATGTCATATTTATCAAGTTCTTGTACAGGAAGGTTATAATGATAATGTTCGTGTTTGATGAGTATGGTTCGTTCTGCTTGATACGATAATACATAATGATAGTTTGTTTTTGTTCCTTGTTCTATCGAGAGGAATCGAGTATTAATTCCTTCTGTTTTAAAATGTATCTGTGTTTTTTCTCCCTCATCATCATCTCCAATAGTTGCCAGGAGTGTTGCAGGTATAGCTAAACGTTGCGCACTTATTGCTGCGTTTGCTGCATTACCAACCCCTCGTAATATTTCAACATCTCGATAGGGAATTTTTTCTCCAAAAGGCATACTAATAGTACAATTATTTTTATCAATATTGCAATGTACTTCTGCATTTTCAAGTTTAATAAAAGCATCGACTAAAGTGTCTCCAATTGCTAAAAAGTCTATTTTTTCTTTCATATAGACCAAGTATAGCAAAAAATGTTATATTATAAAAATATGCACAACACAAAAACAAAGATATTTTTAGATAGTGGCGATCCATCAGAAACTCGGCAATTATTGGATACGGGTATTTACCTGGATGGACAAACAACCAATCCAAGTCTTATTGTAAAAAATCCTGAAATTATAGATTTTTTACAAAATCAAAAATTTACTCGACCTGAGTTATTTGAAAAATATCACACTATTGTTATGAATATTAGAGAACTTTTACCAGAAGGTGATATTTCTGCGGAAGTTTATGCAAACAGTTTTAGTGCAGTTGAAAATTTAGTATCACAAGGTAGGATTATTGCTGATTGGTTCCCTGGAATATTTGTAAAACTTCCTATTACTCCTGCAGGACTTGGAGCAGCAGAGATACTTACCAAAGACGGGATTTCAGTTAATATGACCCTTTGTTTTAGTCAGGAGCAAGCAGCCGCAGTACATAGTGCAACAAAAAACAAAGCACTGTCTGCACAAGTGTATGTTTCTCCATTTATTGGGAGGCTTGATGATCTGGGTGTTAATGGATGTGATATTATCGGTAATATTTCTCAGATGTATCACATGTGGCATAGTCATGTAGGAATACTTGGGGCAAGTATACGCAGTGCTTATCATATTGATTACTGTCTGAAGCAAAAAATCTCCGCATTTACTGCTCCTGCAAAATTGATTACACAAATGCAATTACCATATAATGATGAGATTAATAGTGCTCATCAAAATACTTTGGAAAGTATTCCTTACCAAGATATTCTGGAATTATCTTGGGATCAGTATAATGTTATGCATCCACTCACTGATAAGGGATTAAAAAAGTTTAGTGATGATTGGGATCAAATTTGTACCATATAAAAGACCGCTTAGCGGTCTTTTATAATAAAGATTCTTTTTTGGCATTAAATGCTTTGTATAGGTTATAATAATTCTCACCAATTATAGTTATTGATTCTTTTTCGGTAATTTTTTGATTTATAAATTGTTGTATTGCTTCCAAAAATACTGTGCGACCAACGGCAAATCCAATAACAGATGGTTCTATTGCTCCTGTTGTTATCCAACTTTTAACATGTTCCATAGATTCATTTCTTCCTAACACTACTATTCGTGCATGAGTATCGTATAGATGTATTTGCTTTGATACCATATGATAAAAATTAACATCATCTGATCCTTCTATTTTCCATATCGTCGGATAAATGCCTGCTTCGTAAATCTCTGTTATCATTTTTACCGTGAGGTTTGGACGCATACTATGATCAAAGTCTGATTCAGATAGCTGGTCATGAGTAGGGATTACCAGAGGTTCAATCATAAATCCATATCCGTGTTCACGAGCAAAATCAGAAACCTGTTTTAGTCGCTCACGAGTGATACTCAGGTTTTCAGAGTCTGCAGTAGGGTTGTATCGTACGAGTGTTTTTATCCAATGAGGATTTTTTTCACGTACTATTTCCTGCCAATTATCATGAGTAAAAGTAAGTACTTCTTGACCACTTTTTTCCAAAGTATAAATAGTGGGTGTTCCTTGTGATTTTGCAAGACTTAATACTTCATTACCGTATTTATCATCAGTGAGTATTGCTGTTTGTGGTTTTGGAATTCCGAGTTCTATTCCATGTAAATATCCTTGATAAATAATCATACGCGTTTTACGCATGATTATTTCTTGGTCAGGTGAAATAGGGTCTTGCCAGTCAAATGCCTTCCAAAGACCTGTTTGGTGGTCAAAAGGGAGTACATAAAGTTCGGTGGGTATAGGATTCATATATTGCAGTATAACATGGAGATACTCGAGAAATACTTGACAATATAATATAATTATGAATAATGTGTATCAAACAAAAAATAACAAAATGAAATATTTAATACCAGTGTTTGTTTTATGCGTATTGTCAGGGTGCTCAACGTTTATAGATTTAGAATATAATACATATCAAAAAATACCTTTCGACAAGAGGGGTCGGATACAGTTTTATAACTCCGCAAAGGTAGATTTTACTTTCCAAAGAATTGTCGAAGATTCAATGGATGTAAAAGATGGAAAAATCCTTTTTATTGATAAGGATGATAAAAAACTCAGGAAATTGAGTACTCATACTCACGGTGTTATGAATCAATCAAGTAGAAACACAACTGAACAAATTAGTGTTCAGTTTGATTCAAAAATGAGTGAGGGTATACCTTTTGTTCTCGATGTGAATATTTATAAACTCTTAACTCTTTTTATTTTTCAAGGATTGCAATATAACACAAATAATAATTATGTTGTGTTGCAAGTCAAGAAAAAAGATTTGGCAAAAATTGAGCGAGAAGAGAAGCGATATAAAGGGGTAAAAATAAAATAGTTTTCCATGGTGTAAGGGGGCGGAATTTGATTTCATCAAATTCCGCTTTTTTTATATTCGTTATATATTGTTTAGTATATGAATAACAAAATGATGGCAAACCCGCAGGGTTTGCCATCATTTTGTTTTGTTGGTTATTTTGCGAATTTGATCATTGCTTCGATAGTCTTTGGTCCAACTTTACCAATAGCAGGGAGTTTTTGAGCGGTTTGGAATTTTGTAACCTGTGTGGTGAGACCTGGTCCATAATCATTATCAATCGGATTTTTTGTTTTATAGTATTGATTCATGAATTTTTGAACCGTACCTACATCAGCTCCTTTATCACCTTGTTTTAACTGAACACCTCGTTTTGCCATATCACGTAGTGCGTCAGGGAGTGTGGCAGCAGTATCAGGAGTAGTTGTTGTAGGGGTTACTACAGTAGGTTCTGGTGTTACGATTTCAGTAGTTGTAGTAGGATTTTCTACCGCAACCGTTGTTGTGTCTGTGGTAGGTTCAGGTTGATTTCTTGTTTGCCATGCATTTTCTGCATATGATGCGGGATTTGATAGTAATGAATATGCACTATATCCAGCTCCACATAATGCCACTAGAAAAATAATAAAAACAAAATATAATAATGATGAGGGTGTTTGATGATGATTCATGAGTATAGTATAACAAGGGAGAAAATCATCGTCAATACATATACAAGAGAAAAGTTCCAGATTTATAAATATCTATAGATAAACGAGATAAAAATAAATGGAGTTTTGCCGAAAATAATGTTTTATGATAGACTCCGAGCATTATGACTACAATAAACAAGATTGAAAATAGTCGCGTGGAAATCGTGGCAACGGTGGATTGGAAGACATTATCAGGATATCGTGACCGTGCTATAGCAGATTTCAAGAAAATAATAAAAATTGATGGTTTTCGTCCAGGATCTGCGCCTGATACAACAGTAGAAAAAACAGTAGGAGAAATGGGAATGTTGGAAAAAATGGCCGAACTTGCGATTGCAGATACTTATCCAAAAATTATCATGGATGAAAAAATTGATGCTATTGGACGCCCATCAGTGAACATTACCAAATTAGCTTCTGATAACGAACTATCGTTTACCGTTACAACAGACGTTATGCCAGTCGTGACATTGGGAGATTATACAAAAACTGCAAAAACTGTTTTTGGAAATCCTGAAGTAGTTACCGTTACTGATGAAGAATTAGAAAACGCTATTCGTGAGTTGCGTCAGATGCGTGCTCATCAGGCGATGCATGATAATGGTCATGAACACGATGATCATAATCATCAGAACATTTCCGATGATCAGTTACCAGAATTTAATGATGCTTTTGTAAAATCATTGTCAGAGAGTTTTGAAAATGTAGAAGATTTTACCAAAAAACTCCGTGACAATATGGTTAAAGAAAAAGAATCAGGAGCTGCAGAAAAAAAACGTATTGAGCTCATGGATGCATTGGTGGACGACACAGATTTTGCTATCCCTGCAGTTATGGTGGATTATGAAATTGATCGTATGATACAGCAGTTCACTGGAGAGCTTGCTCATTCTGGAATGAAATTTGATGATTATCTAAAAATGATTAACAAAACTATCGAAGAACTTCGTACTGAATGGACACCAAACGCAACAAAACGTGCAAAAATTCAACTTATTGTAGATACCTTGTCAGAAAAATTGGATATCAAACCAGATACAGAAGCTCTGAATGCAGAAGTTGCAAAAATGATGGAAATGTATCGTGATCATGCAGATATTGATGAAAACCGTGTTCGTGCATATGTGAATCAAATCATGACGAACACTGCAGTATTGGAACATTTGGAGAATCTTGGAAAATAGTTGTCAGGATAATATAGAAAACCAACTACAATAAAAGCGGAACATGCCACGCATGTTCCGCTTTTATTGTAGTTGGTTTTGTGCTACTGTATATCCATATGCCAACAAAGAAAAAAAATACTGAACATACAGAAATCGTGATCAAGGGGGCGCGTACACATAACCTGAAAAACATTGATATCACTATTCCTCGTAATATGATGACAGCTATTACAGGTCTTTCTGGTTCTGGTAAATCTTCTTTGGCTTTTGATACTATATTTGCCGAGGGTCAGCGAAGATATGTAGAATCATTGTCTGCATACGCACGACAATTTTTGAAACAAATGCAAAAACCAGATGTTGATGAAATCACAGGGTTGTCTCCTGCTATTTCTATTGATCAAAAATCTCGTTCAAACAATCCACGATCTACTGTTGCAACCATTACAGAAATTTACGATTATTTACGCGTATTGTATGCCCGTGTTGGGAAACCATATTGTGTAGAGTGTGGACGAAAAATAGAAAAACTTTCTAATGATGAAATTATTTTGTTTATCAAGGAACACATTGAAAAATTTGAAAAAAACACCAAAAAGAAAAAAGTATTAGGCGTAGAATGGAATGATACCCAGGTGCAAATCATGGCACCCGTAGTCCGTGGTCGCAAGGGAGAATATTATCAAATGCTTTACGATATGTTGGGTAAAGGATTTTTGCGTGCACGTATTGATGGTACGATGAAATCACTTCGTGAAAAAATAGAACTGACCAAGAATGACAAACATGATATCGACATTGTGGTGGATGAAATCGCACTCCATGAGTTTCAGGATGATATCAAGGGTTCATCAGAACGTTTGGCAGAATCTATCGAGGTAGCACTCCGTGAATCTGATGGATTGGTACGTATTGTGTTTTCTGTGCCTGATGAACCATTAGTTGCTGATGATGAAAAATCAGAGCGGGAATTTCTTGTTTCTGCGACACTATCATGTGCACATGATGGATTTTCATATCCAGAAATAGAACCACGATTGTTTTCTTTTAATAGTCCATATGGTGCATGTTCTGAATGTAATGGTCTCGGAACATATCATCTGTTTGGGAATGATAACGATGATATTTGTAAAGTTTGTGAAGGAGCGAGACTCAAACCTGAAGCGCTCCATGTGTTTTTAGTGGCAGGTGATAAAATTCCTGATGCAGTTACTGCAAAAAACAGATCATCGGTACATAATATTGTAGATATTACCAATCTGTCTATTGAAGAAGCAATAAACTTTTTTGCTTCACTTCATTTATCTGCCAAGGATCGTGAAATTGCAAAAACAGTATTAAAAGAAATTGAAGATAGATTATTATTTATGCACGATGTAGGTTTGGCATATTTAGCATTGAATCGTCGAGCATCGACATTATCTGGTGGTGAAGCTCAGCGTATCAGACTGGCATCACAGTTGGGTTCACAACTGGTAGGAGCGCTCTATGTATTGGACGAACCAACAATTGGACTCCATCAGCGAGATAATGACCGACTTATAAAAACATTGTTAGATTTACGAAATCTGGGTAATACAATTATCGTTGTAGAACATGATGAAGATACCATTTTTGCATCTGACTATATTGTAGACATTGGACCAGGTGCAGGGGTTCATGGGGGACATGTTATGGCGCAGGGATATCTCAAAGAATTTCTTGAAGCAAAGAAAAATCCTACACAGTCACTCACATTGGATTATTTGCGTGGAACAGAATCAGTTCCCGTGCCACGTAATAGACGTGATAAAGATAAAGGCTGGATACAGATAGAAGGAGGAGCGATAAATAATATTGTGAACCTAAAAACAGAAATACCCTTGGGACGTATGACAACTATCACGGGTGTGTCAGGTTCTGGAAAATCTTCGTTTATGCATGGTATCGTGTATAAAAATCTAATGGGTAAACTGGAGCGTAAAACCCGTACTGCAAAATTACATAATTGTGCTCGGTTCGATATTACTGGTGACGGTGCATCACGTGTCATTATGATTGATCAGGCACCTATTGGGCGAACGCCACGGTCAAACCCTGCAACCTATACGGGCATGTGGACACATATTCGTGAATTGTTTGCTGCAACCGCAGAATCTCGTATTCGTGGATGGGGTCCAGGACGATTCAGTTTCAATGTAAAGGGTGGCCGATGTGAAGCATGTCAGGGCAATGGTGAAATCGCCGTAGAGATGCATTTTCTCCCAACGGTATATGTCACCTGTGATGTGTGTAATGGTAAACGTTTTGATAAAGAAACATTAAAAGTAGAATACAAGCCAGCAAAAGCAAAAAAAGCAAAAAATATTTATGAAATCTTAGACCTTACTATAGAAGAAGCTTATGAATTTTTCTTTGATATTCCTGCTATTGCTGACCGATTAAAAACATTAATAGACGTGGGGTTGTCATATATAAAGCTGGGGCAGTCTGCTGATACATTATCAGGTGGGGAATCTCAGCGTGTAAAAATCAGTTCTGAATTGTATCGTCCTATGACACAAAAAACAGTGTATTTGTTGGATGAACCAACTGTGGGACTACATTTCGAGGATGTAAAACGACTGATCGAGGTATTGAACAAACTGGTAGAACGCAGTAATACCGTGGTACTTATTGAACATAATCTGGATGTGATAAAATGTGCTGATTATATGATAGATTTTGGTCCCGAGGGTGGATCAGGTGGTGGACGTATTGTCGCCAAAGGAACACCAGAAGAAGTGGTAAATAATCCAAAAAGTCACACAGGAAAATATCTAAAAAAGATACTGAACAAGAAATAGTTAAATAACCTAAAAACTGGTAATATTACACATTACCACCACAAAACCCTGTACAACAGGGTTTTGTGGTGTAATAAAATATTTGACTTTATTCCGAGCTTGTGATAGTATCGTTATATACAGACGTAGAGATGTGTACCGATTTATTTTATTATCAGTGTTACGTTATTCATTAAATAGACAATCAATCAATACCTTTCAAGGATGGTAACTGTCTAATCTTTTATTGTTATGTCAAAAATCACTGCAAATTTTAAACCAAAAACCACTACCAAAAAACTCCTCAAAGGGTTACAGGAACGTGCACAGGACGTGATCACCAGTCGTTTTGGTCTGGAAAATGAAGATAAAATGACCCTCGAATCTATTGGACAAAAATATGGTATCACTCGTGAACGTGTTCGTCAGATTGAAAATTTTGCATTAAATGCTATTAAAAAATCAGATAGTTTCGCTGAAGCAGAAGAACTGTTTGCAGAACTCCGTAATATTATGAAACTCCTTGGAGGTATTGTTGCTGAACATGAACTGTTGGCGAATATTTCAAAAGACCCTGTTACTCAAAATCATGCAACATTTTATCTAACGTTAGGAGACGATTTCAAAGATTCTAAAGAAGATGCAAAATATCACAAGCGTTGGATACTGGAATCAGCAGTTGCTGATCGTGTACACAAAGCACTTGATGATATTCATAATGGTCTAGCAGAAAATGATTTGATCGGTCATAATGAAATGATTAATAAAATCATGTGTCATGATGGTATTTGTGAAATTGATACACACGAAGTGGATTCAGAAATGGCACACCGATGGTTAAAAATTTCAAAAGCTATTTCTCAGAATAAACTAGGTGAATGGGGCAGATCAAGTTCTCCAAATGTAAAAACTCGTGGTGTAAAGGACTATGCATATCTGGTTATGCGTCAACATGGATCTCCGATGCATTTCCGCGAAGTTGCTGCAGGTATTGAAAAAACTTTTGGCAAAAAAACCCACATCGCAACGACTCATAATGAACTCATCAAAGATGCTCGGTTCGTATTAGTAGGGCGTGGTGTATATGCTCTTAAAGAATGGGGATACAAAGGTGGTGTTGTTCGCGAAGTTATTGAAGACATCTTGAAAAAAGAAGGTGCAATGACCAAAGAAGATATCATCGACAAGGTATTAAAAGAACGTTATCTTAAAAAGAATACTATTCTTGTAAACCTGATCAATCCAAAATATTTCCGTAAGTTATCTGATGGACGATATACAGTCGTTTCTGATAAAACATCAAAATAATATTTTTGAAAAATCCTCAATTTGTTTGAGGATTTTTCATTATCATGATATTATAGTATTATGTTACTAGATTTTATTTGGAATACATCAGGTATATGGTTTCCTCTTGTGGTTATTTTATGGTGCTGGTTTTTTGGAGGTAAAATGTGGATGCATTATGTAAATCAGGCATATTTAAATAATTTGAAATGGGTATTACTTGAAATAAAAATTCCTAACGAAGTACATAAAACCCCTGAAGCTATGGAAATAATATTGGGAAATATATTTTATCAACAAGGGGGTGTGAGTACCTGGAATGATCGTGTATGGAACGGTAAATTATTAGCCTATGGAACATTAGAAATAGTTTCTATTGAAGGAAATATTTATTTTTTTATTCGTGTAGAAGCAAAATATAAAAACTTGGTAGAAACACAGATATATTCACAATTCCCGCAGACAGAAATCCGCGAAGTAGAAGATTATACGAAACTTGTTCCTATGTATGAAGCAAAAAATAAAGATGGTTGGGAATGTCGTGCGACGGAATTCAAATTGGGACAAGATGATGCAATACCTATTAAAACCTATGTTGATTGGGGACTGGATAAAGATTCACTTAGTCTAGAAGAAGAACAACGTTTAGATCCACTGACACCACTTCTTGAAAATTTAGCATCTCTGAAACAAGGAGAACAAATGTGGATACAGATATTTGTACGTGCATCCAGTAAAAAATTAAAAATTGATGAACAGGGATTTTTTGAAAAATTCATTAGTGTTTTTTGGGCGCGAGAAGATGAAAAGTTTTTGCACTTGGAAAAGGATGGTAAAAAAATGAATTGGCAAGAGCAAGGAAAGGCAAAAATGAATGAAATTATTGAAAAATATAGTAATGCAGAAGTTGTTATTGAAAAAGCAAAAGATGAAACATCAAAAGACAAGATGTTAAAGGTTGGTGGATATAAAAATCTACCCCTTGATCAAAAACATCTGGTAGATATTATTCAGCGTAGTATTATGAAGTTTGGTTTTGATATCGGTATGCGTGCAGTGTACTATGCAGAAAAAGACAAGTTTAATGGTATGCGGTTACCTTCAGAATTAACCAGTGCTATGAGACAGTTTGCCGTTCCAGAATATAATACATTAGCAATTGCCGATTTTACTCGTGGTTGGGATTATGAAAAATTCCAAGACCCTACAGGTATGCGTTCGCGTAAAGCAGAAGAAAAAATGTTCAAAGCGTTTACAAAACGAGCATATTTTTATTATAAACCAGAAGGAGTATTCAAGGATCCAAAAAAACCTTTTACTTTGAATACCGAAGAACTTGCGACATTGTTCCATTTCCCTGGACGAACTATTACCACACCTTCATTTACACGTATTACCTCACAAAAATCAGAGCCACCAACTAACTTGCCAATATAGATTATTTTTATGGACACATCTACATCGCCGACTGAAAACAGAGTACCTATTGATACACCACCTGTGGAAACATCGGGTGGTTTGGTGGTAGTGGAAACATTACGGAGTAGATTATGGAAATATTTTGTTGTCGGTATTGCGTGTGTTTTGGTAATTATGGGAAGTGTATTGTACACCTTGAAATCTCCTCGTGAATTTGTTCCTGATACTGTGGTTACCATATCAAACGGTATGACATTCAGACAGGCAGGTCAGTTATTACAGGAAAAAAAAATTATTAAATCTGCAGGGCTCATGCAGGTGTGTGCACAGATTATCTCTGCAAACGAATCAGTTATTGCGGGTGAATATGTTTTTGAAAAACCACAAAATGCATGTAGTATTGGCTACCGGGTTACTCGTGGATTGTTTGGTACCACACGCATAAAAATAACGATTCCCGAAGGTTCAACGAACCGTGATATTGCAGATATTCTTGCAAAAAAAATCCCAAACATAAATGTAGATGAATTTATAGCAAAAGCAAAAGACCGTGAAGGGTATTTATTTCCTGAGACATATTTCTTTTTTAAAACTAGTTCAGTAGATCAGATTATTGATCGATTACAGAATGAATATACACAGCAGGTTACTCCGTTATATCCGGACATGAAAGGAACAAATAGATCAGAATCAGATATTATTATTGTGGCGAGTATTTTAGAACGTGAAGCAAAAAACAAAGATGAAGCAAAAATAATTGCAGGTATTATGTACCGGAGAATGCAGATAGGTATGCCACTGCAGGTGGACGCAACGTTTTTATATAGTGTAGGCAAGGGAAGTAGTGAACTAACACTAAATGATCTGCGTACAGATAGTCCATGGAATACCTATACACGCACAGGACTACCACCTGGGCCTATTGGTAATCCTGGTATGGATATGATTTATGCGGCTATTCATCCCGAAATGTCACGATATTTGTATTATCTACATGACCGTAATGGGCAGATTCATTATGCAATAACACATGATGAACATGTTCGTAATAAACAAAAATTCCTGAAATAGGATTTTTTGTTTTGCAATACATATTTCCCGTGATACAATAATGCTCATATGAAAGGTAAAAAATTAGCTTTTGTGGATTTAGAAACCACAGGGATGAATCCTGCAAAACATGAAATTATTGAAATAGGTTGTTTGATTGCGCGACCGAACGAACGTGGAGGTTATGATGTGGTTGATGAATTTGAATTTAAGGTAAAACCAGAACATATTGAAACTGCAGAAATGGCGGCACTACGTATGAATGGTTATGACGAGTCAGCATGGGTGTTGGCACATACTCAAACAGAAGCTCTGAGTATGCTTGCAAATAAATGTAAAGACTGTGTATTAATCGGTCAAAACATTTCTTTTGATTATGCATTTCTTGCATATGCATTTGGTACCTATAATATTCCTGATCCTTTTTTCTATGCAAAATTAGACACTATTTCTATGGCATTTTTTAAATTTCGCGACGAAGAAGACGCAGACAGGTTTACTTTGCGGGCACTCTGTGAACGATTTAATATTAAAAATGATAAGGCTCATACCGCACTTGCAGATATTCGTGCAACCTATCAGGTATTTTTGAAACTCATGCAGACATAATCAGAAGTGGATTGTTACCACAAAACTACAAAAGGGGCGAGCCTGCCGGCTCGCCCCTTTTGTAGTTTTGTGGTTACCTATATTTTTATGACACATGCGTATTTTTTTTTTGGTAAGGCTGGTTAAGGTAAGGGAACACAAGCAAAAAAATTACAAGAATATCTGGAATCCGTGGGACGTTCAGTTATTTATATTGAAACAGGAAAATTATTTCGTGATTTTACAAATCTTTCTGATACATTTTCTGCACGACGGACTGCTGATATTATCGACCAGGGTGGATTAATGCCGCCGTTTTTTCCGATTTATATGTGGTCGCAGCAACTTATTGAACAATATGATGGTACACAAGATATTATTTTTGACGGTGTAGCACGTCGTATCGAAGAGGCCCCGATGGTTTTTTCAGCACTTGAATTTTTTGGTATTAGTCAGATATCTTTTTTTCATATTCATATTACTGATCACGAGGCGATACAGCGTTTATCTATTCGTGGTGATCGTGCAGATGATACCAGTCTTGTAAATATTCAAAAACGATTAGACTGGTATACGACGAACGTACTCCCAGTAATTGAATATTTTAAAACACAACACATAGGAAATCTCTTTGAAATAAATGGAGAACAAGACATTGAACATGTGTGGGAAGAAATTAAACAATATGTCAAACATAATCATTAAAACAATAACAGAAATAGAACATATGCGTGTCGCGGGAAAACGTCATGCAGAAATTTTACGCCAGGTTGCAGAACGTGTAGTCCCTGGTGTTTCGACATGGGAATTGGATCAGTACGCAGAACAGTTGGTTCGTGCATACGGTGATATTCCTGCGTTCAAGGGATACAAACCACAGGGTATGAAAACAAAATTCCCTGGGACTCTGTGTACGTCGGTTAATGATGAGATAGTACATGGTATTCCCAGTAAACAGGTCATATTAACTGACGGTGACGTTATTACCATTGATCTGGGTGTGTGTCACAATAATGTGTTTACTGATGCAGCTATTACTATACCTGTGGGAAATGTCTCACAAAAAATTATCGATATGATACATGCTGCAGAAGATGCTCTCCAGGTAGGTATCGACATGGTAAAACCAGGGAATACCGCAGGTGATATTGGTCATGCAATAGAACAGTTCATACACAAACGATATGGTATTGTCGAGGGTTTTTCTGGTCATGGTGTAGGGCGATATATTCATGAAGATCCGTACATTCCGAATTTTGGAAAACCAGGAACAGGTGAAAAATTGGTTCCTGGTATGACGATAGCTATAGAACCAATGCTGACATTAGGAAAGAAATATTGGGATATTATGGATGATGAATGGACGGTAATAACTCAGGACGGTTCAGTTGCTGTTCATGTGGAACATACGGTGCTTGTTACTGATGATGGGTATGAGATATTAACAAAATAAAAAAACATATCTTGCATATAGCATGGTATGTTTTTTGTATATAAAATTTATTTCCTGTATAATATATTATATGACACATCGTGAACAGCTGGGAAATATATTTGGACACATACAGACACCTGTCAGTCAGACAGAAAATTTTACAAACCCACAATCAGAACTGGAATTTTTGCGTGCAGAATTGGCACGACGTACTGCAGAACTGGAAATGAAAAATGTTCCCGTAAAACCAGAAGCAGTCGTACAGCATATGGTGGAACAATATCGTGATATTCCAAAAACAGATGTATTGTCTCATGAAATACATATGACACCAACAGCAACTCATGATGCAGTACTTCGTTTAAAGCCAGAAACTCATGATGATCAAATGGAAAAACTTATGCATCTTATGATGACCAAGGGGGTTCGGAACACTATCGATATTGTTGCTGGTATGAATAACCCGCATATCGACGATGATTTTTATCGATTCCTTGTACAATACTTGGCAGAGACTCATGAATTGAATGGATTAAAATACGGGAGTGAATTATTTAAAACTCTTGATGTTGTTTTGTTTGAAGTCACTTTACCTGAAATGACTGAAACACAAAATTATCGCGATATGATAACTCTCATGGAGCAGTTTTATGCTGGGATGCAGTCTATCGGTCCAGGTGTTAATAAAGAAAAAAATTATTTTACGATGGAACTTGCATTATCGAATAACTCGAATCAAATCGTTTTTTATGTTTGTGTACCTCGTGATATGGCAGATTTGTTTGAAAAACAGGTGTTAGGATTATATCAGAACGCACGATTACAAGAGATTACTGATGATTATAATATATTTAATCCAGCAGGATTTTCTGCGGGGTCATACGCAACATCAGGGAAAAATGATATGTTCATGATAAAAACATATGAATCGTTTGACCATGATCCTATCGGAGTACTTTTAAATACTTTTTCAAAACTAAAAACTACAGGAGAAGGTGCATCGCTACAAATTATTGTAAAACCTGTGGGCGATATGTATATTAAACAGTATGGTAAAAGTCTAGAACAAGTAAAAAAAGGCGTCAAGTTACCAGACCTGTCAGGAGATATGATGAAAATGATCGGAGACGAAGCATTGGGTTGGGGGCGTGCTGCATGGTCAGTGTTAACCGGTGGAGATATCAAGCAAAAATCAGATAGTACTGATAAAAAAGAAGAAGAAATAAAAATAGACGAAGATGCTGTACGTAATATTACCGAAAAAGTAAAAAGTACTATTATTGAAATCACTTTTCGTATTATCACCAGTGCCGATAGTCAGGAACGTGCTGACGCTATATTACGTGATATTGAATCATCTTTTTACCAGTTCGGTGATGTGCAGGGTAATAATATAAAATTTGAAAAAATTACTAAAAACAAATTAAATGAATTTTTACATAACTATAGTTATCGTATACCTAGCTTGTCACAGGTTATGCGGGTTAATTTCAAAGAACTCGCGACGTTGTTTCATTTCCCAGCGAACATGGATGGTTCTTCACAGTTAAAACAATCATCATCAGCACAACAGCCTGCACCAGTAGCGTCAGAAATGGATCAACAGGGAATATTGTTGGGTGTGAATGAATATCGTGGACAAAAAACAGAAATTCGTATCGCACCAGAAGATCGTTTGCGTCATTTGTATAGTATCGGACAAACAGGAGTAGGAAAGACACAGATATTTTTAAAAATGATATTACAAGATATTAAAAATGGTAATGGATGTTGTTTTATTGATCCACATGGTTCTGATGTACAGACCATATTAGCGAACATTCCACCTGAACGACTGGATGATGTTATTTATTTCGATCCGTCACACCTTGATCGACCTATGGGATTAAATATGATGGAGTTTGATGAACGGTTCCCACAACAAAAATCTTTGGTTATTGGAGAACTCATGATGTTGTTTGATAAATTGTTTGATATGAAAGCACAGGGTGGTGCTATGTTCGGGCAATATTTCCGAAACAGTGCATTGCTTAACATGGAAGATCCATCATCAGGAAATACTGTATTAGAAATTACTCGAGTATTAGCAAACAAGGATTTCCGTGCAATGAAATTATCAAAAAACAAAAATCCGATCATTACTGAATTTTGGAAATCTGCAGAGGCAACGAGTGGGGAACAGGGACTAGAAAACTTTGTTCCGTATATTTCGTCAAAATTTGATGACTTTATTTCAAATGAATTTTTACGCCCGGTTATATTGCAAGAAAAATCATCGTTTAATTTTCGTGAAATCATGGATAGTAAAAAAATCTTGTTAGTGAATCTATCAAAAGGATTATTAGGAGAAAAAAATGCAAATTTAATTGGATTGGTTATGATTATGAAACTACAAATGGCAGCGATGTCACGTGCGGATAGTCCAGACCCAAGTGTGTTTACACCGTTTTATGTATATTTGGATGAATTCCAAAACGTAGTCACCGAATCCATTTCTGCTATTTTGTCTGAAGCTCGGAAATATAAACTTGTCCTTCATATGACCCATCAATACATGAGTCAATTACCAGATTATATAAAATCAGCCGTGTTTGGAAACGTAGGAAATATGATGTTTTTCCGTATTGATCCAGCAGATGCAGCAGTTGCAGAACCTCGTATTATGCCACGGTTTACCAAGGATGATATTATTAAACAAGAAAACTTTAATTGTATTACTAGTATTATGGTACATGGTAAACCCATGCCCGCGTTTAACATGAATACATTGCAACCAGATGGTTTTGTTCCAAAACCGACTGACCTGGTAAAACTGGAACAGATTAAACAGTTGTCATATATGAAATATGGTAGACCCCGAGCAGAAATAGAAGCTGAAATAGTTGCGAAATATAGTTTATAATTAAAAAACTCACACGAGACTGTGTGAGTTTTTTAATTAGATAAAGTTCTTATAAGTCCATAAAATCATTGAGCATATTATAAATAGTGTTCCATAGTTTCGAATATATTTTGCGTTAATATTCAGATTAAATAATTTATATGACCAATAATGCAAATATTCATAATGATATTTTGGTACGCGCATATATTTTGATCTGATATCAAATTCCCATTTTGCTAAAATACAATATCCTAATAATTGCCATGATAGTAATGTACCTACCAGGATTCCCAGGTAAATATATGATAGGACCCCTGTGAACAACCAGCCGAAAAATATAAAAAATATAATCGGAATATGAATAATGGAGATTACATTTGAAGTTATTTTATAGAAATTTTTCATATAACTTTATATTATAACAATTCCAGTAATTCTGGTAATTCGGAAATACAAAAGTGGTCTTTGTCAGTAAACTCGTGATAATGGGTATTAGGTAATTTTGTTCGTATCATAGCAACCGATTCAGTTATATATTCCTCGTCATCATCTGTTGAATACAGAATATGTAATTCTGTTCTATCAGATAATGTTGTATCAATTTCAAAATCAAAAAAGTCATTATCGATACTCACTGTAGGTAACCATTTATTAGGATCAATCCATGGAGCAATCAATATAAACTTTGCGGGCTTCAAATTTTTATTTTCTGATAGGTAACGCAATAAAAATCCTGCTCCTCCAGAATGCCCAACGAGAACTGTTTCTGAATCTATGCTATAATTTTCTATTACAGAAACATACTTATCATATCTTGGATCATAGGGTTGTGGCATTTCTGGTGTTATCGATACTTCACCGCGTAGAGCAAGTTGTTTTTGTAACCATGGGAACCAATGTTGATTAGAAGGACTAGGATTCGTAGGGTCAAAGAATTCTTCTTTACTTGGTGTTCCGTGGATAATGATGGTGTTTTTCATATAGATTAAGTATACCAAAAAATTTCCTGTTGGTGAATTGTTTAGAAAAACTGAGAATCGGTCAGGAGTTGACTATTTTTATATTCCGCTTCGCTTCATTAAAAATATGTCACTCACGACCCTGGCTCGCGACTATTTATTATCATAAATAGTATCGCTCCGCCGTTCGATTACCAGACGCATGCAAAGCAGTTTGCATGCTTAGTCACCCATTATAAAAACTCGCTTAAAGCGAGTTTTTATAATGGGTGACTACTGGGAATCGAACCCAGGCTAAGGGTACCACAAACCCTTGTGCTAACCGTTACACCATAGCCACCATGTATATTTATATTCATTAAGAATAATAAACATGACGAGTATATCAAAAAACCTCTAAAACGCAAGTTTTTCCCATGAAATTCATTGACAAATAATAGATAATTTGCTAAGATAACACAGTCTTGCCTTTGCTGAAATCCTGCTAGATGGTCAGCAATAGACAACCATTAAGGTGTTCTCATGAGTGTGTGTACAGAGAATCATCTACCAAATTTATTAACACACAATTATATATTTTTTATTATGCCACGATCAGTCTACAAAGGTCCTTATGTCGACGTAAAACTCGTCAAAAAAATCACTGGCAAAAAACCACTTGAAACAGGTGTTATCAAAACGTGGGCTCGCGCTTCACAGATTACTCCTGAAATGATTGGTTTTACGTTTGGTGTTCACAACGGTCGAAAACATATCGAAGTTCTCGTATCAGAGGACATGGTAGGACACCGTTTAGGGGAATTTTCTCCTACACGTACATTCCATCGCCATGGAGGAAAGATGCAAAAAGAAATCGATCAAAAGAAGAAGGAAGGAGAAATTGCAGCAGCAAAAGCAGCAAAAGCTTCTGCCGGAGCAGTAAAGAAAAAATAATTTTTAATTATCTATGAAAGCAGAACTTAAAAACCATCGACAATCACCACGAAAAGTTCGCCTCGTTGCGAGTCTCGTTCGTGGGAAATCAGTCGACCGTGCGCTCACTGAACTCCAATTCTTGGGGAAACGTGCTGCTCATGTCTTTGAAAAATTGATCCGTAGTGCTGTTGCGAACGCGTCTCATAATTTTAATACAAGCTCTGATAAACTGATGATCAAAAATCTATCAGTTACCAAGGGTCCAACATTAAAACGTATGATGCCCGCTGCTCGTGGTACTGCACATCGTATCAATAAACGTACTTCTATTATCAACCTTGAACTCGCTCAGAAATAATTTATGTCAAAAGTCGTTCATCCTTATGCCCTCAGACTCCCATTGATTCGTGATTGGAAATCACGATGGTTCAAGGTAGGAGGTCTCTACAAAGACACTCTGATTGCTGATACAAAAATTCGTGAATATCTGGAGAAAAAATTACGCACTGCGTCAGTATCAACTGTTGATATCGAACGTGGTCCACATGCTACACGTATTATGATTCATTCTGCTCGTCCCGGTATTGTTATCGGACGCAGTGGTGAAGGAACAAATGTACTCCGTGCAGATCTCGTTAAATTCATGAAAAGTGAAAAAATTGCTATTCCTGCAGATTTGAAAATCGATGTTATCGAGGTAACAAATCCAGATGCTGATGCAAAAATTATTGCAGCGAGTATTGCAGAAATGCTTGAAAAACGTATGACATTCCGTCGTGTACTTAAAATGACTACAGAAAAAGTTATGCAAGCACGTGGAGTAAAAGGAGTAAAAATCACTCTCTCAGGTCGGTTGGGTGGTGCAGATATGTCCCGTAAAGAAACTTTGAAATTAGGAGGAATTCCATTGCAGTTTATGCGAGGTGATGTTGATTATGCAACAGATGCCGCACGTATGACCTATGGAGCTCTAGGAATCAAAGTATGGATTTACCGTGGAGATGTTCTGGAACAAAAATAGTTTTTATATTTTTATATGTTATTTCCAAAAAAAGTAAAACATCGTAAATGGCAGCGTGGACGTAAATCAGTAGCAGCCTTGGCATCTATGCAGGCTACTCGTGGTACCGAACTACAGTTCGGATCATTCGGTTTACGCGCTACGTCTCCAGCACGTGTAAAATCAAATCAAATCGAAGCTGCCCGAAAGGTAGTTTCACGTACCGTTGGAAAATTGGGACGTTACTGGATTCGCTTGTTTCCTGATCGTCCTATCACCGCAAAACCAGCCGAAGTAGGTATGGGTAAAGGTAAAGGAGATCCACAAGGATTTTGTTTCGAGGTAGAACCAGGTCGCATCATGTTCGAAGTGGACGGTGTACCAGAAGCAATCGCTCGTGAAGCACTCCGCAAAGCTGGATGTAAATTGCCAGTAACGGTGCGTATTATTAGCCGTAATGAAATGTAGTATATGGAAATAAAAACAAACATGTCAGAACTCCGTGCGCGTACGCATGCAGAACTGAATACCATGAAAAATGACATCGCGAACAAACTAGCGTCACACCGTTTTGCATTTGCAGGATCACGTGATAAAAATGTTCACGTTGCTCGTGGTCTCCGTAAACTGTTAGCACGCATTCTTACGATACTTAATACTTCTCGTGATTAATTATGAATAGTACATCAAACACAAAAACACTAACAGGGATTGTTGTTTCTGACAAAATGGAAAAAACAATCGTTGTAAGTGTAGAGCGTTATGTAAAACATCCAAAGTATCATAAATATATGAAACTTTCGAAACGTTACAAAGCGCATAACCCAGATGCTGTTGTTGCTATCGGAGACCGTGTTACCATCGCGGAATGTCGTCCAATATCAAAAGACAAGCATTTCATATTAGTAGCTAATAATGCATAACCGTTATGATTCAAGTAGGAACCAATGTACAAATTGCAGATAACACAGGTGCAAAAAAAGCACGTGTTTTCAAGATTCTCGGTGGATCAAAACGTCGTTACGCATATGTTGGTGATATCGTTGTTTTGTCGGTAAAATCTGCTGAACCACGAAAATCAGTCAAGAAAAAAGACGTACTTCGCGCTGTGGTAGTACGTCAAAAATATCCAACACGTCGTCGTGACGGATCGTATATTCGTTTTGATGAAAACGCTGTAGTTATATTAGACAAGGGCAAAGAACCAAAAGGAGGTCGCATCTTTGGCCCAATCCCTCGAGAGATTAGTGAACTCGGGTATCAAAAAATTGCATCTCTGGCTCCAGAGGTATTGTAATTTTATTTTAATAAATCATTTTGTTTCAATTGAAACAAAATGTAAAAAAATTATGAAAATCAAAAAAAATGACACCGTGATCGTTCTTTCAGGAAAAGACAAAGGTAAAACAGGGGTTGTTATTAAATCAATACCGAGTGAAAACAAGGTAGTGGTAGAAGGCGTTCATGTTTTAAAGAAAATTGTTAAAGCTCGTACTCGTGATGAAAAATCAATTATGGTACCACAGCCTTTTCCTGTTCATGTATCAAAGGTGGCACTGGTAGATACAAAAACCAGTAAACCAACTCGAGTCGGATACCGTGTCGAAGGCGACAAAAAAGTTCGCATCGCACGCAAGAGTAATCAAATTATTGCATAATATATGAGTATCTTGAAACAAAAACAACATGACAGTTACGAGGCATTGGGCAAAGATTTTGGTATTACTAACCGTCTTGCTTTTCCTCGTATTCAGAAACTTACTGTAAACGTAGGTATCGGATCACGTATGAAACGTGATCGTCATACAAAAGACTTTGTTGTGGATCGTATTGCAAAAATCACTGGACAGAAACCATCTGTTCGTGGAGCAAAACAATCTATTGCATCGTTCAAAAGTCGCGCAGGAGATCCTGTCGGAGT
>CAZGCO010000004.1:0-14689 GCA_964524475.1 uncultured Candidatus Saccharibacteria bacterium | reverse complement strand
AACATTGCGTGGAGCACGTATGTGGACATTTTTAGATAAACTTGTTCATGTTGCTCTTCCTCGTACCAAAGACTTTCGTGGAATTACTCGCTCATCAGTTGATAAACTTGGAAATATGTCTCTCGGTATTCGTGAGCATACTATTTTCCCAGAAACAACAGACGAAGAAATTAGTAGTGTATTCGGAATGTCTATTGTGATTACCACAACAGCAAAAAACCGACCTACTGCTATGGCTTTCTTTGAATATCTTGGTTTTCCTTTGAAAAAAGAAGAAGAAGCAAAGAAACGAGTTGTTCGCAAGCGAAAATAACACTAATCCCGAAAGGGGTTTTTGTTTTGGGTTTGTTTTGTGGTAGGATACATATATGATATCTCTGGAACAAATAAAAAAACTTACTACTCTTTTCAAGGGGGATATTGAATATAGTGCTGATATATTAGAAAAATATTCACGTGATGCTAGTATGTTTGTTGTATATCCTGATATGGTAGCATATCCTATGGATACGCAGGATGTACAGGCGTTGGTTATGTTTGCACATACACATCATATGACAATAACTGCACGTGCTGCAGGAACTTGCATGTCTGGTGGTGCTGTGAATACGGGAATTATTATGGATACTACACGATACATGAATCACATACTTGAGATTACTGACGAATACGTTCGAATGCAACCAGGTGTTTATTATCGTGACCTTGAAATAGAAACCTTGAAACGAAACCGTGTCATGCCTGCATATACTGCATCGAAACATTTATGTGCAGTAGGAGGTATGTTTGGTAATAATTGTGCTGGAGAAAAGACATTGAAATATGGGAAAATGGAAAACTATGTTTTATCTACACGGGCAGTGTTTACTGATGGGTGTGAATATGTTGTACGACCATTAACAAAAACAGAGCTTTATCAGAAAATATATCAAGGAGATTTTGAAGGAAATGTATATAAACAAATTTGGGAATTAATACAACATAACACTGATAGTATAGAAAGAGAAAAACCACAGGTATCAAAAAACTCTGCAGGGTATTTTTTATGGAATGTATGGAATCAGGATACAGGTATTTTTGATTTAAACAAACTCCTGGTTGGTTCTCAGGGAACACTTGGTATTGTTACAGAGATGACATGGAGTATTGTTCCTGTAGAACCTGTGTCTGCAATGTTGGTTACGTTTTTACCAGATTTATCACGAGTGGGTGATTTGGTTAAAAAAAATAAAACTATTTCACCATCAAGTATTGAGTCATTTGATGATTATAGTTTAAAATTAGCATTTCGTTTTGCGAGTGATTTTATAGGACAGTTAGGATTATTCGGAGCATTACGTTTAGGGTTACGGTTTATTCCTGAATTATTCATGATGATACGTACTGGTATTCCAAAACTAATACTTATGACAGAGGTTACAGGAAATAATCAGGATGAATTATTACAAACACTTCAGGGACTACGTACTGATATAAAAAAAGAGTATGGATATATTTCACGTGTTACTTATGGTGCAGGTGCAGAAAAATATTGGCGTATTAGACGTGAGAGTTTTAATTTGTTACGAAAACATGTTCAGGGATTACACACTGCTCCGTTTATTGATGACGTAGTAGTTCCTATAGAATATTTGCCAGAATTTTTACCACAAATTACCCAAATACTCGAGAGAGAAAAATTCATCTATACCATCGCTGGACATGCAGGAAATGGGAATTTTCATATTATTCCTTTAATGGATTTTACACAACCAGAAACAACAGAGACTATACGACGTGTTTCAGATGATGTATATACCATAGTACAAAAATATCATGGATCTATTACCGGTGAACATAATGATGGTTTAGTGCGTACACAATATTTATCATATCAATACAGTAATGAAATGATAGGTATTTTCAAAAAAATCAAGGAAATATTTGACCCAATATATATGTTTAATCCAGAAAAAAAGGTAATTCATGACCAGAATTTTCATCCTCTGGATTATATAGTGAAAAAATAAAATAATAACAAGACAAAAGAGATAATGCTACGCATTATCTCTTTTGTCTTGTTATTTAGCGGAGATATATTTATTGTGTTATAATAAGGCTATGAAAAATAAACTTTTTTATAAAAATTTTTTACCAGGTTTTACAACTCTTGAATTGCTAATAGTTATCGCAATGATTGTTATTTTAATTTCTATTACATTGTTCGGATTGAGTAATTTTCGTATCAAAGCCAGAGATCAGGTTCGTATTAATGCAGTACAAACTATATCTTTAGGGCTCTCTTCATACAAAAAAGAGTGTGGGGAATATCCTATAGAACTGGTCAGTAATACCGGGTGTCTTAAGATTCTCACAAGAACACCATCAGTAAATTTAGGTACATTTATTCCTGATATTGATAGCTATGCTTTTAATCAAGTAGAGTCAGCGTACGTATATGCACCATTATCGCCACAGGGGGGTATTGGATGTACTGGTTATCATATCGGTGCAATACTGGAATCATCATCGAATACTGCCGCAGAAAACGATAGCCAGTTCGAGTCTACCGGTTCTCGCGTACCGTTGTGTACTCAGACATATGATGGAGCTATTGGTAATACTAATCCATTTTCTGGTTTTCAGATGAATAATTTTCCAGTATACGACCGTGTTCAAAAATAATATATGATTATCTTACTATACATATTTATAGGAATATTAGGAACAATTATCGGTAGTTTTATTAATGTATTAGTTTCTCGTGGGCATGCAGGTGAATCATTGATGAGTAGATCACACTGCATGTCATGTCATAAAACTATTCCTGTAATTTATTTAATTCCTATTATAGGATATTTTTTGAGTGGATGTAGATGTTTTTCTTGTCATACAAAAATCTCTCCACGATATGTTATTGGCGAACTATTGTTAGGGATTGTTTACATGGTTACTTTTTCAGGAATTATGTCATATGGTGTAACTCTTTCTATGTTAGGAATTATTTTTATTGTTGGGGTTTATGTTTGTGTAACACTTTTGTTTTATGTTAGCTATTATGACAGTATGTATCGCTTGGTACCAGTTTTCCCTTTGATCGGTGTTGTTATTTTAGCGACAGTATTTCAGCTAGTTACTGGTGTAGGTAGCTGGATAGGCGGACTCTGGGGAATATGTATTGGATTACCCTTTGTTTTATTGTGGGTTATTTCACACGGGTCTTTGTTTGGTTTTGGTGATATTGAAATTATTATAGTCATGGGATATGTTATTGGGATGCTCTATGGTTTTTGGTATGCGCTTGGCGCAGTGTTCGGTGTATTTTGGTTAGGAACATTGGTTATTGGGGGATATGTAGTATATCGATTAATCAGGGGTGATTCATATATATCTATTCGAAAAACTCATTTTCCCTTCGCTCCGTTTCTCTTGGTAGTGTTTTGGATTGTTATGATGTTTCGTGTATCAATAATCTTTTCTTTATATACCTTGTTTATGAAATAGTCGCATGATACACTAGATATACATGAAACCTCGTTTGTCAAAAACCATATGTTTATATTCACAACATAAAGCTTTTTCTTTGGTGGAATTTGTTGTGATTATTAGTATTTTTTCTATTATGGCAGGAGTGGTAATTTTTAATTTTAATGGATTTCGTAATTCTGTTGCTTTGGATAATTTAACACATGATATAGCGTTGTCGATCCGTCAGGCTCAGGTACAGGGTTCATCGGGGGATATACGTCAGGGAATTGTGTTTCGTTATGACATATCGAATCCTCCTGCAACATATCAGCCGACATTTACTGTTTTTAGTGATGACAATAACAATAATGCCTTTGATGATGGTAATAGTATTACTCCAGATACAATTCGTGATGAAATAAAAATTCAATATCAAGAATTTATTAGCGGTATTGAAGTTGTTGATGAATTTGATTTTGGTCCTGTAATTACACCAATTACATCAGATGCAATTATTTTGTTTCAACGCCCATGGCTTGAAGCGTTGTTTTATGATACAGCCCGAGGAAGGCTCTTTAATGACAAAATGCGTATCAAGGTATCCACGATAGATAGTTCAGGTGTTATCACTACACGAAATATTGTTATTTCACGCAGCGGTCAAATAGCTATTGAATAATATTATATGTTTCCTATTTATCATAAAAACATACTTCCTAAAAAATCTTTTCTGCAAAGGTTATTTTTTCAGTCTCGTGGTTTTACTTTGATAGAGGTTATGGTTTCTGTGTCCATTTTTACTATTGTAGTAACTATTGGTATTGGGTCATTGATAACTATGGTTAACACCCAAAAGAGACTTCATATGGTACGTACAACTATGGATAGCTTATCGTTCTCTCTGGAATCTATGTCTCGTAGAATACGAACAGGAACTGATATTATAGTAAATAGTTCAGGAAATATTAATTTTATTGACCAAAATGGAAAACGGATTAATTATTTTATTGATAACAATCGGCTTGTTTTGGTCGATGATATTGGTCAGTCATTCTTAACACCTATTAATGTAAAGATTGATCAGTTTGTTATTAGAGACATAGGGTTAGGTAAAAATGATGCAAAAAAATCATTTCTCCGAATGCATTTAGTAGGTACTATAACGGTACGTGATAAACAAACACGTTTTGCTCTGGAAACGGTAGTAACACCCAGAGAAATAGATCAATAAATAATATATGCAAAAATATTTTTTAAAAACAATATACGCACATAATGGGTTTACTATTTTGGAAACTATTTTTGCTTTGACTATTTTTTCACTGGCATTAATATCACTTATGACTATTGCCGGACGGAGTATTGTGACTACATCCAGTGCCTCACGAGATCTTGTTGCTCAATATTTGAACCAGGAAACAATAGAAATTATTAGATGGCGTAGAGATCAGAATATTATTGATAGTGCTGTAAATCCTACCATTTCTTGGCTCGAAGGAGTGGATGGTACTGCAGGAACTGCAGATTGTACGGTAGGTGCCTGTCAGTTTGAATTTGCTCCTGGAAATAATTTACCTTTATTTAGTCCCTGTTTAAACAGAGCGTGTACGAGTCACTTATATGAAAATCAGGGCGTGTATGGGTGGGCATCTGGTGGGGGAATAGATACAGGTTTTATAAGATCGTTTTCTTTGATATATGATAAAATAAATAAACCAGATGAAGTAATCATTGATGCATTAACACAATGGGACGAGCATGGTGTCACACGATCTGTTTCATTACGTACTGTCTTGAAAAAATGGTAATTATGGTGTGAATTATTTTCTTATGAACTATCTTCTCTTAACAAATAAATATCATCAATCAGGATTCGTTCTGTTGTTTGCGGTGATTGTTGCCACTATTATTATGTTGATTGGTTTTGGTATATTTTCTATTTCTTACAGAGAATCACAAATATCGGGAACATCAGAACATGCAATGCGTGCATTGTATGCTGCAGATAGTGGGGTAGAATGTGCGTTGTATTTTCAAACAGCCGGATATTATGCAACAGGAACATCTATTGCTGAGTGTGATAAAACAAATAATATTACTTTGGGTACACTTTTGACTGTTCCCGATACAACCAGTTTCATGGCAACATTTACTGATAATCCTGAATCTTGTGCATCGGTTACTGTGACATTAGTGTCTCGTATTATATTAGGTGTTGCTACTACGCAGACACAGATTATTTCCGAGGGGTATAGTCATTGTTCCCGTGGGGTTCCCCTGGTAACACATCCATCATTTACAAAACGTGTGCTGGAGGTTACCTATTAAAAAACAGTTTTAAAAAGGCTGTTTTTTTGGTATACTCATAATATGAAAAATTCTGATATTGAAAAACGCATGATATTATTGCGTACTGAAATCGATTATCATAATACTCGATATCATACTCATGATAATCCAGAAATCTCTGATACTGCATATGATACATTGGTACAAGAGCTCCGAGACTTGGAAAAGAAACACCCTGAATACATATTAAACAATATTTCAATAACCGAAAAAATCGGAGGCAAAATATTGGAAGGATTTATAAAAACACAACATGTCATCCCGCAATGGTCTTATGACAATGTTTTTGATATACATGGATTACAAGTATGGGATGAACGTAACAGAAAAATTTTAGAAAAAGAAGAAAATATTTTTGCACGTACATTTTGGAATTACTGTTGTGAACTTAAAATTGATGGATTGAAAATAGTACTTACGTATCGCGATGGTATTCTCGTTACAGGGGCGACACGTGGCGACGGGACAATAGGGGAAGACATTACTGAAAATATTAAAATGATTAAATCTATTCCACAAGAGATTTCTGACCAGAGACAAATTATTATTGTCGGCGAGGTCTGGATGAAAAAAAGTGATCTGGAAAAAATTAATACTGAACGTGAAAAAGCAGGATTACCTATGTATGCAAATCCTCGTAACCTAGCAGCGGGGACATTGCGACAACTTGATACAAGTATTGTAGCTCATAGAGACCTGCAGGTATTTTGTTATGACATAACAATTATCTCATCCTCTGTTAAAAATACTGAAGATTTTACTACCCATACTTCTGAGTTTGATTACCTGGAGAAACTTGGTTTTCCAATAAATCCTTATACTGAAACAGTGGGGAGTTTGGAACAGATTCAGAATTATGTTGATCGATGGACACATAAAAGACATGATCAAGAGTACGACATTGATGGCGTAGTGGTAAAACTTGATAATATAGAACTCCGTGAACCATTGGGTTATACCGCAAAATCTCCACGGTTCGGTGTGGCGTATAAATTCCCTGCGGAAGAAGTAACGACAGTAGTAGAAAATATTGATATTCAGGTTGGACGCACAGGAGTCCTCACACCGGTAGCGCATGTTCGTCCGGTGCATGTTGCTGGGTCTGTGGTATCACGCGCAACGCTCCATAATCAGGATGAAATCGATCGATTAGATGTGTGTATTGGTGATACGGTTATTTTACGTAAAGCAGGAGATATTATCCCTGAAATTATTCAAGTATTACCAGAATTTAGATTAGGTAATCCAGAGAAATTCATAATACCTGCACAGTGTCCGGTGTGTGGCGCCCCTGCAGGGCCCCGTACTGGATCTCTTGGTGATACTACGGTTGCTGTGTATTGTAGTAATCGTCATTGTTCAGCACAAAACTTGGAAAACATTATTCATTACGCTTCCAAAAAAGCGATGAATATCGTAGGTATGGGAGAAAAGGTAGTAGAGAAACTGATTGATGAAAATCTCATTAAAAATATTGTAGATATCTATAAAATTCAAAAATCAGATTTAGAACACTTGGAAAAATTTGGGGAACTTTCTGCTAGTAATCTTATAGATTCAATAGAGACCAGTAAAACTACTACCTTGGCTAGATTTCTTTTTGCACTCGGAATTATTCATGTTGGAGAAGAAACCGCAGAGCTTATTGCAAATACGATATCATGGAAAAATCAGGATGAATTGTATACGGAGCTCATTTATATTTCAGAATCAGACCTGATAGCAGTAAATGGCATTGGTGGTGCTGTTGCCGGATCATTTGTAGATTACATGTCAGATCCAGAGCGAACAATAATAGTCAAAGAATTACTTGATATATTAGTATTACAAAAAAACAAAACACCAGATAGAGAAAATAAAATGCTTTTGAATAAAACCTTTGTTATTACAGGGGCATTGCCAAATTATTCTCGAGATGAGATAAAGGACATGATTAAATCTGCTGGGGGTAAAGTATCGTCCAGTGTGTCGAGTAAAACGGATTATGTTGTGGTGGGTTCTGATCCAGGATCTAAATATGATGATGCAGTTAGGTTAGGAGTACAAATATTAGATGAAAATGGGTTATTCGAGTTACTAAAAAGCAGATAGTTAAAAGGTTAAACCACCTGTTTTAAGGTGGTTTTTTTAATGCAAAAAGTTGAAGAATGTGTTATAATACCCCTATGAACACACAAGACATAAAAAATCTCGCAATTCTTGCCCGGGTTCAACTTACTGAAGAAGAAACCCAAAAAATGGCACAGGATTTTGACAGTATCCTCACCTATATTGATCAGCTCAATGCTGTAGATATCACCGATGCACAGCCATGGACAGGTGTGGTAACGAACCATACAAAACTTGATACTGCAACATCAGCATCACAACGGGAACATGATATTATCATGCAAAATCTCCCTGAAGAGGTCGATGGATTCTTAAAAGTACCAAAGATATTATAATATGAAACAAATAGACTTACATAATCTAACCGTCACTACTGCACACCAGGCAATGCTTGCTGGTGATTTTACACCGAGTGAATTATTAGAAAATTATCTCGCAATAATTGCAGAAAAAAACCCATCACTCAATGCGCTTCTTGAGGTTTTTGATAATGCACGTGCAGTTGCAAAAATCGCTGACGAGGCTTTTGTAAATGGTACTGCAACCATCCTTACAGGTATTCCATATATCGTCAAAGACAACATTCTTGTGCAGGGACATATTTCATCAGCAGGTTCACAAATCTTGAAAAACTATGTTGCTAGTTACGACGCAACAGTTGTAGAAAAATTAAAAAATGCCGGAGCAGTTGTTATCGGTCGCGCGAACATGGATGAATTTGCTATGGGATCTAGTACAGAAAATTCATCGTATGGTCGTACAAAACACCCTTTGGATACTGATCGGGTTCCTGGTGGGTCATCAGGTGGATCAGCAGTTGCTGTGGCTATGGATGGGGGATTATTTGCACTGGGAACAGATACAGGTGGATCTATTCGTCAGCCTGCAGCATTTTGTGGACTCGTGGGACTACATCCAACCTATGGATCGGTGTCTCGATATGGTGCTATTGCCATGGGTTCATCATTGGATCAAATCGGCCCATTCACAAAAAATGTTACTGACGCAGAAATTATTTTTAATACTATTTCTGGATATGATAATCATGATGGACAATCAGTCGGTGAAATTACTACTACAGGAGCATATACGAAAACCATCGGTGTACCATGGCATATTCTGGATATGCCAGGTATTGACGATTCAGTAAAACAGAACTTTACTGAAAGTGTAGAAAAGCTGAAAAATGCTGGGTATACGATCCGTGATATTGAACTACCTCATGCGCACCTGGGTCTTGCGGTGTATTATATTATTATGCCCGCAGAGGTGTCGTCCAATCTTTCACGTATTGATGGTATACGATTCGGTATGCGTGCTGGCGCACAGAATTTACTGGATACGTATATGAATTCTCGCGCAGAAGGTTTTGGTCCTGAAACACGTCGTCGTGTAATGCTGGGTACTTATGTATTATCTGCGGGATATTATGATGCATATTATAACAAAGCACAGGCAGTTCGGGGACTCATTCGCCGTGATTACGATACTGTGTTTAATAATGGGGTAGATATTATTCTTACACCGACAACACCGACAACAGCGTTCCGTGCAGGAGAAAAGTCTGATCCGTTATCAATGTACATGGCGGATATGTTCACTGTTGGTGCTAATCTTGCCCATGTACCAGGAATATCTATTCCGTCAGGTGTGGACAGTCAGGGGCTTCCTATGGGTATCCAGGCAATCGCTCGTCCATTTCATGAAAACCATCTCTTCCAATTTGGAAAAGAGTTTGAAAAGTTGGTATAAAAAAACCTCGAACGTATGATTCGGGGTTTTTTAATGAATAAGAAAACGTGTACTTATAGATATTCATTGTAAAATATCAATTTTTTGTATTTTTTAAAAAATTTATGATTTTTTACAATCTTTGAGGCATTAATATATTCCTCCGTTCCTTCTTCATATTTTTTAAATTCTGCGTATTCAATTACATCGACAAGTACCGAGTCGATAAGTATTTGTTTTTCAATCGGATTACCCATTGGCATTATTCTCAGAATACCATTATTGTTATTTGATATTGAGTACATTATTTTTCCTATTTGAAAAATGAAAGATTCTGTCCAAAAGTCATACTGGACCTCGGAACTATCATCGAGGATAATTCTCACATGATCGCCTGGTTTTTCAAGGTAGATAGGGTACGTATTTTTTTCAGTATCGTTCCATATGATTTTCTTGTTTTTTGCTAAGGGTAAAAAAATTTTTTTAAAGAGTTGATGTTTATTTTCTTGGGCGTTGGTTTTAGTGATGAGTAAAATACTTATTAAAAAGATTACTAATATTTTCATTGGTGGTTATTTTTATTTGTACATATTATATATTTTTTAAGATAAATGTCAATAGTTTTGCATATAGTCCTTGATTATTTCCAAAAAGTATGATACTATAATGATCTTATGGCATTTATCGATGAAATAGATATTCATGTACGCGCAGGAAATGGTGGTGACGGAGTAGTTCGCTGGCGACGTGAAAAATTCAAACCCATGTCAGGTCCCGGTGGGGGTAATGGTGGAGCAGGAGGCGACGTATATGCCGTCGCTATTTCCGACGTGGGATATTTGGACTATTATCGTCATAGTAAAAAATTCAAGGGGAATAACGGTGCTCCAGGAGCCAGCAAAGGATGGCAAGGAGAATACGGAGAAATTCTGGAATTAAAATTTCCTGTAGGATCTATTATCTCAAATCTGAATACGAACGAAATATTCGAATTGTCGTATATCGGTCAACGTGTATTGTTGCTGAAAGGTGGTCGTGGAGGACTCGGTAATGAACATTTCAAATCATCACACAATACGACACCAACAGAATCTACTCCTGGACAGCCAGGAGAGCGTGCTGATTTTCATATTGAATTACGGTTATTTGCGGATGTTGGATTTGTGGGACTTCCTAGTGCTGGAAAATCAACATTACTTAACAGTCTCACAAATGCACGGTCCAAGGTAGCTGCATATCATTTCACGACTCTTGATCCACACTTGGGAGCGTTCCATGGATTTATTATTGCGGACTTACCAGGATTGATAGAAGGAGCGAGTGAAGGCAAAGGTCTTGGGATAAAATTCCTAAAACATATTGCCCGTACACGTATGCTCGTCCATGTGATATCACTGGAATCAGATGATATTGTTCGTGATTATGATATTATTCGTCATGAACTTTCGTCATATGGTGACGAATTGACCAATAAAGATGAGCTCATCGTGATAAATAAAACAGATATGGTGACTGATGAACAGTTGGCAGATGCAGTAAAAACATTAAAAAAACACGTTGGAGACAAAATGATGTATATGGTTTCTGCGTATGATGACACGAGTATAAAAAACCTATCAGATGGACTAGTAAAAATCCTTGTTGAAAAACAACAATTAGAAATTGCCCGTTTAGCAGAACTTGAAAAAATGGAAAACAATGACCTATTATCAACCTATGAAATGCTTGACAATCAGAGCATTTTAGAATAGTATATCCCCTATATGTTAATGATGCGACTCTTGCGAATAGGACGAAAGAATGAACCACATTTTCGTGTGGTAATTACTGACCGTCGTAACGCCCCAAAATCAGGTAAATTTATCGAGATTGTAGGATCATATAATCCAAAACTCGGAAATGTACAATTATCAGCTGATCGTATTGCTCATTGGATCGCCAGTGGTGTTCAGATGTCTGATACGGTTTACAACTTTTTGGTAGAACAAAATCTTGTCACAGGACGAAAGAAAAATAAACTTCCTAAAAAGGTTGCCCCTGTAAAAGAAGTTGCTCCAGAACCTGTTGTTGCTCCTGTTGTAGAGGAAACTCCAGCAGTAGAGGTTCCAGTAGAAACAGTAGATGAACCAGTTGTTGAAGCAGTAGCTGAAACAGTTGAAGAACCTGCTGCAGAAACTGAAACTACAGAATCTGAATAATTTCAGTACAAATAACAAAAAGTCACCAGTCAACGGTGACTTTTTGTTATGTTTGTTTTATGATACACATATCAAATATTTTTATAAAAATATTTGCATTTTAATCAGTTAATTCAGAACATATTGTTATGTCAGATAATGCTCTCGTATTTCTTGAAAATACATTACAAGCCCTCGTAGATAATCCATCAGATGTCAAGGTGGTAAAAACCGTAGACGAGATGGGTGTACTCATGACCGTGGACATCAATCCAGCAGACATGGGTAAAATCATCGGTAAAAAAGGCGCAACTGCCAAGGCTATTCGTACCTTGCTCCGTGTAGTGGGTATGAAAAACAATGCTCGTGTAAACATGAAAATCAACGAACCAGCTCCTGGTATGCGTGTGGTTTCTGCTGATATGGATGCAGCTCTCGCAGATCTTAAAGCAGATATGTAATATATAAAATCCCTCCATGAGACCGGGGGATTTTGTTTTGCTATTTTTATATGAATCCGTATACTGAATATATGAATTTTCATTGTGTTACATTATTCCCAGAATCGTTCGATTCGTATATTAGCGAGTCGATTATTGGTCGTGCCATAAGCGAGAAAAAAATAAAAATAAATTTTTATAATCCTCGCACGTATGCACCACGTGAATTAAAAAAGAAATGGCCCGATGGGAACATTACGACGTATATCGATGGTCGTCCTTTTGGTGGTGGTCCTGGTATGATATTGCGTGCTGAACCGATATTGAAAACTATTGAATATGTGCAAAAAAATATTCTCAAGAGAATAGAAAAAGAGAACAAGAAAAAAATAACACAAGGTAAAAAACCAATAAAACCAAAAATACACATTATATTTTTCTCTCCAGGTGGGGAATTATTTACTACAACATATGCGCAGACTACGGTAAAAAAATATACCGATGTGATTTTTGTCTGTGGACGATACGAAGGTATTGACGCACGAATAAAACAAGTTTTCAAAATGCATGACGTATCTATCGGGGATTATGTACTTACGGGTGGGGAACTACCTGCTATGGTGTGTATGGATTGTATGGCACGCCAAATACCAGGAGTATTAGGGAATTTTGACAGTCGTGAAGAATCCCGAACGTCGAGTCATGACGTATATACCCGACCAGAGGTTTTGCTGTGGAATAACAAGAAAATAAAAGTCCCAGCGGTATTATTGTCTGGAGACCCAAAGAAAATAAACCTGTGGAAAGATTCTTTGAAATAACTTGACATTTTATATGTATTATGCTACCATAATACTAAGTCGCAAAATTGCACCTAAACAATTAAATTCAAAAAAGTGAAAACAGCATCAAATTTAACAGAAGAACAACTCAGTTCTCTTATGATATCGGTTGATAATTTTTTCAACAGAACTCATCGGTTTAAACCGCATACCCGCGCAGCAAAATCATTTTCTTCTGGTATTTTTTATCAAATAGATGAAAATACTAAAAAAGTAGAAATATTACTTTGTGAATACAAAGAGGACGGAGTAGGGCCATTAGAAATCCGCTTCCCAGGTGGATCGTCGGAATTGGGCGAGAACCCATATGAGGTTCTCATGAGGGAAATGAAAGAAGAAACAGGTCTCATTCCAACCCATTACGAACCTGTTTTTCATGCCGAGAATAAAGATAACAGGTATGAAACAACAGATTTCCAAAACCATCATCATAAGTTTTTCTTTTCTATTGAAAAATGGGCTGGTATGATGAAAAAATCCTCAGACCTCGAAATGGGAGAAGTCAAAGGCTTCCTTTGGGTAGATTTAAAAGAGGCAAAAAAAATTCTCCATAAAAGGCATATGCATGCTTTTGAGGCATTTTGTGAGTATATTGGGAAAAAATATAACCACAGATGGATGCACGAACAACTACCGGGTTATGGCTATTAAAGTCATAATTCTTCACAAATCATAAAAAGACCCTTAATATTTTAAGGGCTTTTTTTCTTGCCTTTTTTTTGATATTGTGTATACTAGTTTTATATGGTAATCCGAATGCGACACACACGATCACATACTGCAAATCGACGTAGTCATCATGCCCTACAGTCTCCAAAGTTTACAGTAGATCAAAATACAGGAACTGCACATCTCCGTCATCGCGTATGTATGGAAACAGGTATGTATCGAGGCCGAAAGGTGTTCGATGTGACTAAAAAAACTGCAGTAACTGCCTAATTTATCCACGTTATTTTCTTTATCAATTTCATTTTTTCTTACGTATATGTCTCATCGCCATCTCTCACGTTCAATTGTTTTGCAAGCACTCTTTGCTATGGATGTGCGTGGATTTGATGATACACAGATCACAAAAATCCTGAATGAAACCATTCAGGATTTTGCTGTGGGGGTAGACAGTATTGATTTTATTCGTGAACTTATCACAGGTGTTGTTCACAAAAGAATTTTGATTGATGAGATCATTGAAAAAGCAGCTCCTCAGTGGCCTGTAGATAAAATTTCATTAGTAGATAGAAATATATTACGTATTGGATTGTACGAATTATTGTTCGGAGATCGTGAACAAGTTCCACCAAAAGTAGCTATTAATGAGTCAATAGAATTATCTAAGGTATTCGGTGGTGAAACCAGTGGTAAATTCGTCAACGGAGTATTAGGAACAGTCTATCGTGAAATTGGTGAACCAGGCAAGGATCAGGTAACCAAGAAAAAAAATAACAAAGATATCGATCCGGCAGATATGCCGGTAGATATTAAGGGTGCTGCTGTCGTTTTTGCTCGTGATGCAGAGGGGGTGATACATCTCGCTATGGTGCACGATGTGTTTGGTTATTTGACATTAACCAAAGGAGGTATCGAAGAAAACGAGAGT
>CAZGCO010000003.1:46891-57667 GCA_964524475.1 uncultured Candidatus Saccharibacteria bacterium | reverse complement strand
AACAAAAACAAATTCTCGAACTGTTCGTGGTAACAAACGTGTTACGATGGCATCAGGTCGTAAAACCGCTTCTAAAACATAGTCGATTATGAAGCATTCTATTATTATTACTTTTTAATTCTATTCATATATGGGTAAAAAACGCATTGTAAAACAAGAGGGTCAAAAGATGGACAAATCTCTCCGAGATCGTTCAGTCTCTCGTACTCCAAAGAAAAAGCTGATTACTGGAATTCTCCACATACAGTCTACTTATAATAACACCAAGGCCTTGATTACTGATATTGATGGAAACGCAGTTATGGCGTCATCGTCAGGAGCTCTCGGATTCAAAGGAGCGAAAAAGGGAACACCCTTTGCAGCTGCAAAAATCGGAGAAGTTCTCGCTGAAAAAGCTCTCATGATGGGATTAAAAACAGTAGATGTAGTAGTCAAAGGAACAGGGTCAGGTCGAGAATCAGCCATTCGTGCTTTTTCTGCAAAGGGAATCGATATTACATCGATTTCAGACCGTACTCCTGTACCGTTCAATGGTCCTCGTGCTAAAAAACCTCGTCGAGTTTAATTTATCAACTATTCCTCTTACATATTATGGTAACTAAGGTAAAAAAATACAAAGTATGTCGCCGTTTAGGTGCAGGAATATTTGAGAAATGTCAAACTCAAAAATTCTTGGCTGTACAAACGATCGGCTCAAAAGGCGCAGGCAAAAAAATGATGTCACGCCGCAGTGATTACGGAGCACAGCTCATTGAAAAACAAAAAGTACGCTTTCTCTATGGAATTCGTGAAAAACAATTCCGAAACTATGTTGAAGAATCATTGGCACATGGATCAAAAAACACTAGTCCAATCACGCTCCTTGCGTCATTTTTGGAACAGCGTTTGGATAATGTTATCTACCGATTAGGAATCGGAGCTACTCGTCCACAGGCACGCCAAATGGTTTCTCATGGACATATTACAGTTAATGGTAAAAAGATGGATATTCCTTCATATCGCGTACAAACAGGCGATGTGATTGCTATTCGTCCAGGATCTATCGACAATACTTGTTTCAAAGACATTACCGTCAAACTCAAGGATTATAAAATCCCTGCATGGATGACACGTGATGAAAAGAACATTATATCTGCAAAAATTACCACAACACCTACAACAGTTGATGCTATGCTCAACCTACAGGTAGTATTGGAATTCTACAGTCGATAATAGATATTGTTACCTTACGGAAACAGGGGCATCTTTTTATTATGCTATACGATTATGTTTCATAACGTATATTGATAAGCAATTTTTCACTTATGCATATAACACTTCCTTCACAATTAAAAGTAATTTCGCAATCACCTACTCATGGTGTTTTCGAAATATCAGGTCTTGCTCCTGGATATGGATATACCCTTGCTAACTCACTCCGTAGAATCATTTTGTCATCACTACCTGGCGCTGCGATTACGCACGTAAAGATTGCTGGTGCAACACATGAATTTTCAAGTATCGAAGGAGTTAAAGAAGACATTATCGCTATTATCCTTAATCTCAAAAAAATCCGTTTTAAACTGATTGGGGATGAACCACAAACTGCAACATTGATTGCAAAACATGGTATCGTTACTGCAAAACAGTTTACTACACCAGGACAACTCGAGGTAATGAGCGCTGATCAATATATTGCAGAAATTACTGACAAATCAAAAACACTTGAAATCACCGTAACAGTGGATTCTGGGTTAGGATATGTTCCTCGCGAAATGCATACACGTGAAAAAGTAGATATTGGAACGATTGCATTAGATGCAAGTTTCACTCCTATTGTTTCTGTATCATACGAAGTAGAAAACATGCGTGTCGGAGATCGTGTAGATCATAATCGATTACGTATGATGATTACTACTGATGGATCTATTACACCTGAATCAGCATTACATGACGCGCTCATGATTATGTTGGAACAATTCAAAACAATATTGAATCTTCAATATGAAATAGAATTTCCTCCTGTAGCTCCTGCCCCAGCAACAGCTCCTGAAGTATCTGTTGATATTTTAGACAGAGAAACATCAGCATCATCAGTAGTTTCTACGATGAACGCAGATGAATTGGCAGAGATTTTGAAAAATCGTATTGATTCAGTACCATTTTCAACTCGAACCTTGAACGCTCTCTCTGATGCAGGTATTCGTACCGTCGGAGGATTGATTCAAAAAACAGAGGAAAACCTCCTTGATCTCCCAGGCTTTGGTCAAAAGGGATTAGGTGAAGTAAAAGAAATCCTCGCAGGATACAACCTGTCTCTTAAAAAATAATTTATTCACCCTTTTAGTTATCTTAACACTACCATGCGACATCATAACAAAAACAGAAAATTTGGACGCGAATCAGGTGTGAGACGCGCTTTCATCCGATCGCTTGTTCGATCATTGGTGATGCAGGGTCGCGTTACGATGACCGAACCTCGCGCCAAAGAAATACGACCTATCGTTGAAAAAATGATTACTCGCGCACGTCGTGCCGATGTAAACAATGTAGCAACTATTCGTACATTGGTTTCAGATATGGGTGGGCAACTAGATGTAGCGACAAAGCTCATCAAAGAAATTGCTCCAAAATACATGGATCGAAACGGTGGATACACACGTATCCTCAAACTCCCAGGACGCTTATCAGATGGTAGCCCTATGGCTATAATCGAATTTGTATAATTTTATGAACTACACTATCGATGCAACCAACAAAAAACTCGGACGTATTGCGACAGAAATCGCAATGATTTTGCGTGGTAAAAATAATCCAAATTTTACCCCGAACAAATTGTCAGGGAACACGGTAATCGTGGAAAACGCAGCAGCTGTAGCAATCATCGGAGACAAGAAAAACGATACCTACAAAACCTATTCTGGATACCCAGGAGGATTGAAACATGAAACTCGTGAACACTTGGCAAAACGTCGTGGTATTCGTGAAGTATTCATGCGAACTGTTCGTGGTATGCTTCCTCATAACAAGCTACGTGATGAAATGCTTAAAAATCTTATTATCAAAGACTAACCTGTATGGCAACTACTACTACACAACGATATATCGGAGCAATTGGACGTCGCAAGACTGCCACTGCGAGTGTTCGTATTACCCCAGGTACGAGTTCTTTTACCGTAAATGACAAGGATGTAAAAGCATATTTCAAAACCTCAGAATTGGTTCGTGTGGCTATGGAATCTTTGAATAAAGCTACTGATACTCCAGATTACACCGTAACTGCAGTTGTATCAGGGGGCGGTATTCATTCTCAGGCAGAAGCAATCCGTCATGGTATTGCTCGCGCATTGACCGAAGCTCATGATCATGTAAAAACTGACTTGAAAAAAGCAGGATTCTTGAAACGTGATCCACGTGCCAAAGAACGTCGTAAATTCGGATTCCGCAAAGCTCGTAAACGAGCACAGTGGTCTAAACGTTAATTTTTTACAAACAGCACCTTGCGGGTGTTTTTTGTTTATGTATAATGACGTTATATGAAAACCAACGATGATGAAAACATAATAGATCTCGACACAGATACCGAAATGATTGAAAACTCTGATGATGTAGAGTTCGAGGAACTCGATTGGGTAGGGGACGAGAAAAAAGACAAACAGAAATTAAAAGACCTCCGTGAAGCATTGAAAAAATCTCAAACAGAATCCCGTGAACATTTGACACTCCTCCAGCGGTCTCGTGCTGATTATGTAAACCTACAAAAGGAATTGGAATCAGTTCGTGATACAGTAAAGTCTAAAACCACCGAACGCATTATGGGAGACATTTTACCCGTGCTCGATAGTTTTGATATGGCGATGGGCAATACCGACGCATGGAATGCAGTAGATCAGAATTGGCGTATAGGGGTAGAGTTTATTTATAATCAACTCAAAACCGTACTTGAAAATTATGGTGTTACGGCAATCGACAGTATCGGTGTACCATTTGATCCGAATCTCCATGAACCTATGGAAACCAGTCCTGCTGATGATACCAATATCGATACTGTGTATAAAATAATCCAAAAGGGTTATCGCATGGGTGATCGTATTATCCGCCCCGCAAAGGTTGGTGTGTATGTACGGTCTTAATCAAGTAGTAATAATTAATTATAACTCTTAATATATTATTTAATATGAACAATTTTCTTAAAAAAACTATTATTGTTATAGTTGTTATAATAGGAGCATACTTCGTTTTTTCTTTTGTTATTTTTCCGACAGTTTTATATTTTAGTTTTACAAAGCAAAGTCCTTCTGAGGCTATTAAAACTCAGGTAGAAATTGCAAATACAGATACACATAGTATTGAATATAAAAACAAAGAACAAGATACTACAATACGAGCAGACTTTACTAAACAAATGGGATTATTTGAAATTTATTATTCAAACACTGGTTCATATGATGGTTATTGTAATTCTATTACTAATAATAGTTATACATGTAAAACATTTGGTGATAAAGGAGGTTATCTTATGTATACAAAATTAAATAACAATAAATATTTTTGCATTGACAATGGATATGAATTTAAAGAACTTGAAAAAGAACCTTTTGGTAAAACATGTGCGGAATAGTGTGTATATAAAATAAATCCTCGAGAAATCGGGATTTATTTGTATGAATAATAATCCGGGTGTATACTGGTATATATGCAACATACTAAACCTATAGCAATTGGAATCGGATTATTCATTATTATCGGAGCATTTTTATCAGTATTTGGTTCATCATTAAAAAACCTGACCGTAGATAGTGATGATGCTATAAATGTACCATCTATGGACGGTACCAGTTCTACAACTACTACAACAAATAAAACTACTACTAAAAAACCAGCCACCGTCACAGGAGACATGGATGATGATGTCTATGATGACGACGATATTGGTACTGTGCCAGTTACTACCACTACGACTACAAATACTACGACTACAACCCCGAAATCTACTACTGGGGGATATACGCTCACACAGGTAGCTACTCATAACAGTGCAAATTCATGTTGGTCTGCAGTAAACGGCAGTGTGTATGACTTGACCAGTTGGGTAAACGCTCACCCAGGGGGCAAGGCTGCAATCCTGATGATCTGCGGTAAAGACGGCTCACCATTGTTTAATAGCCAGCACGGCAGTTCAAGTAAGGTCGCAAACATTTTAGCAAAGTACAAGATAGGAACACTAAACTAATTATATGAATATCGATAAAAAAACAATTGGATTATTAATCCTGCGTCTATCACTTGCATTTGTGTTTTTGTGGTTTGGGTTTTCACAGTGGAGCGACGCGGCACTATGGGTATCGTTCGTACCAGCGTGGATGACGAACTTTATCAATGCAGGGACATTGGTATATCTGAACGGAACATTTGAAATCATTGCAGGGATTATGCTGGCACTCGGAATATTACCACGATTAGTTGCGACATTACTCGGACTGCATTTGTTACTGATTTCATTATCTATCGGACTGACATCAGCAACAGGTGTGCGTGATATTGGACTTGCACTTGCGACAATCTCGCTCTCGCTCATCGGTACTGATCCGTTTGTATTATTTTGCAAGGGAGATACTACAACAGATACTGTTTAATCAATAAAATCCCGCGAGGGATTTTGTCTTGGTTGACTTATTGCATTTTATTTGGTATACAGATATAAATATTTAAAAAAAACAATAAAAATAAGTCTTATGAATGCAATAAAAAATAATCAATTTACCCCAGACCCCATTTCTTTTTTCGAAGAAGAAGGGCTCTGTAATTTTTTAGATAATCCAGATTTTACTACTCTCAGTGGTAAAAATCTCCCAACGGGTGCTAAGGCGCGAGATATCAGAATTAAAAACAAAGTCTTTGATTGGACCAATGTTGGTGATAATGCAACTAAAATATTTTCTGATTTTGAGGACATGGTACATATATCTTTTTATTTTGAAAATTGTATTTTTATCGGCGGTTTGGATTTTAGATCAAAATGTTATTTAGGAAATATTTATTTTATAAATTGCCATTTTGTAGATCCTGCATGGAATCGTAAACCAAGTCCATATCAATCTTTGAGTATCTCAGGTTTAAATGCATACAAATTAATTTTAAAGAATAGTATGTTTGCAAATGATATTGTTATTAGTAATACATATTGTAACTCTATTAAAATAGAAAATGTTGTTGCTCCATGGCTTCATTTAAAAAATATGAATAATAATATAGAACAATGCGAATTAAAAATTTACAAATTTTCAGGAGGTAATATTTCATTTCCTTCAGAGAAAAGATTCAATCAAATTATTTCAGACAGAGCATCTATCCAGTTTTTTGACAAAGGAGCTGGAGAAGTAATTGTTATGTAACTGTCTATGTATAACTAATACAACCCTTAGAGAAAAAACCAATAGTGTACTATTGGTTTTTTTATATTCCAAACATTGTTAGGATTTCTCGTTCTGTTTCCGTATCCAATGTATTGGTCGTGAAAATCATCATCTCTGTTGCCAGTCCCATATCGGTTTTGATACTGCTGAACATATGCTCGAAAGGGAATGGGGATATCCATACCGAGTTTTTCAGACAGACAAAACCGGCTTTTTTCAGTAAATACCGCAGACTTTCTCGTTCTGATTTTCTGGACTCTGGGAGATCGAGCATAATAATACGCCAATATCCGTCCCAGTTCGGCAGTATCTCTGTTTCACTGTCCAGTTTCAGACTGAGAGATTTCTTGCGACCTGCTGGGGTTAATACCGCATAATCATTCTGACCCGAAAAATGGCTCGTTATGAGACCGTTTTCTGCCAAGGACTTGATTGTCCGTCCGACGGCTGTTCGGGTCTTTTTAGTGTCGTTTTTGCCTGAAATAGAGGGTGTAGCGGTTACTGTGTCGACCAAATCCGGCAAGGACATTGCTCGGTTTTGGGACAGTATTTTCAATATTTTTTCGATATAGTTGGTTTTCATAACAATTACTTGACTTTAAAAATCATATCACTATAATAGAAAACATACAAGTATTTCGCGACCGCGGAATAGTTGTTAAATTTTAAAATGAATGAAAAAGAATATAAAAAAATAAGTGATTATTTACTTAATGGAACAATAACTATTACTTGGGCAACTGCATTAGGTTATTTAGCTACGTATATATATCTACTCACTTATTTCAATTATTTTGGAATTCCTTATTATTTTATAGATATCAAATTAGAACAAATGATATTAGTAGGAATATTTATTTTTTGTATTTTTTGTAGTTTATATTTTTTACTTCAAGTAATGTCACTACTTTCTTTTTTAGATATTACTACCTCAAAAGGTAAATTAATTGCATTAACTTTAGTAGAAGCCATAGTATTGTTACTATTACTAGTAACAAGCAGTATTAAATTTAAATACGTATTAATTATTTTTTTAATTATTTTCTTTTGTATTTTTTATATTTATACTAAAAATAAAAAAGTTAAACAAAAAAATGTGTATCTTAATAATGATAATAAAGATAAAACTTTAATTGGAGTATTTAAAGGATTTCTAGACACTAAATTAATTGTTTATTTAATCGTATCTTTTATTGTTATTGTATTTTCTTTATTATATGGTCAAATTGATTCACGATATACAAAAAATTTTTTAGTTATAAATGAAGCGAATTCAATTATAATTACTAAAAACAATGAACTTCTAATAGGTGTTAATTTTGAAGAAGTTCAAAATGGAGAAATATTTCTTGGTAATGATTATAGTTTTATTAATATTAATGACTATAAAAACAAACTAAGTATGAAATATTATAAAAAAGTAGTACCTTTTGATTTTAAAAAAACTTATACTATTAACAACTAACTTAACTTAAAAAAACTTATGTCAAAAATCATTGGAATCGACTTGGGAACCACTAACAGTGCGGTAGCAATTATCGAGGGTGGTCAACCAAAAATTATCGAAAACGTAGAGGGGAATCGAACGACACCGTCAATCGTAGCCCTCGCTAAAAACGGAGACCGCATGGTCGGAGCACTTGCAAAACGCCAGGCAGTAACCAACCCAGAAAACACTATCTATGGTATTAAACGCTACATGGGTCACAAATTTAGTGACGAGGTAGTAACCAAAGACATCGCTCATTCACCATTTAAAATCGAAAAAGGATCAGACGATCGCGTGATGGTACAAATCGGTGGTGAAGGAAAATCTCCCGAAGAAATATCAGCAATGATACTTTCAAAAATCAAGGCAGACGTAGAAGTAAAACTTGGCGAGAAAATCACCGAGGCAGTAATTACTGTACCTGCATATTTCGACGACAGTCAACGTCAGGCAACCGTAAACGCAGGTAAAATCGCGGGACTGGATGTGAAACGAATCATCAACGAACCAACTGCTGCGGCACTTGCGTATGGATTCGGGAACAAGAAAGACCAAAAAATCGTCGTATACGATTTCGGAGGAGGAACATTTGATATTTCGGTACTGGAGGTTGGAGCGGATCTCGTAGAGGTTAAATCAACCGACGGAGACGCCCACATGGGAGGAGAAGACATCGACCGCGAGATTATTGCGTGGATTGGAAATGAATTCAAACGTGAATCAGGTATCGATGTAACCAAAGACGTTCTCGCATTACAGCGATTAAAAGAAGCAGCAGAAAAAGCAAAACACGAATTATCGACTGCGATGGAAAGTGAAATCAACATTCCGTTTATCGCACAGAACGACGGCGTGCCTGCACACTTGATGATGAAAATGTCTCGATCAAAACTCGAGGAACTTGCAGCTCCGTTAATCGATAAATCTATCGAGATTACAAAACGAGCCGTAGATGCATCACCGTTTTCATTATCTGAAATTGATGAAATCATCATGGTAGGAGGACAAACCCGCATGCCAAAAATCATCGAACAAGTAAAAGCATTATTTAACAAAGAACCAAACCGCAGTATCAACCCAGACGAGGTAGTAGCACTTGGGGCTGCAGTACAAGCCGGAGTATTACAAGGAGATGTCAAAGACGTGCTATTGCTCGATGTAATTCCACTGTCTCTCGGTATTGAAACCATGGGGTGTGTAGCGACAAAACTGATCGAACGCTATACGACTATTCCTACATCGAAATCTCAAACCTTTTCGACTGCTGCGGATAACCAAAGTAGTGTAGAAATCCATATTGTCCAAGGAGAACGCCCAATGGCAACAGATAACAAGTCTCTCGGACGATTCGTATTGGGAGATATTGCCCCTGCACCACGAGGTATCCCACAAATCGAAGTTTCATTTGATATTAATGCCAATGGAATCCTCAGTGTAAAAGCTATCGATAAAGCAACCAACAAAGAAGCCTCTATCACCATCCAAGCAGGTGGAGGATTATCAGACGCAGATATCAAGAAAATGCAAGAAGACGCAGAAAAATTCAAAGCAGAAGATGACAAGAAAAAGGAACTCGTAGATAAACGTAACGACGCTGAATCTGCAATTTTTGCAGCAGAAAAATCACTCCGTGAATATACAGAAAAAATTCCTGCAGAAATGAAAACAGGAATCGAGGAAAAAATCACTGCACTCAAAGATGTCAAAGACAAGGATGATGCAGCTGCGATAGATACAGCAACCATGAATCTATCAAACGAAATGATGAAGATTTATGAGGTGATTCAATCCGCTTCCGCCAAGGCTACAGTGGACGAGAAGGCTTCAGCGGACGAGAAATCTTCAGAAGGTGGTGAGACAAAAACAGAAGAGGAAGATGAAACAAAATAAAGTCACTATATTTGAATAAATCAATATAATGACTTTGTTTGGATTTTGTATTTATGAAGATATTAATCATGAATGAGTAATCCACATTTTATACATTCGTTGTAACAAACTCGCCTAGAACCTTCCTTTTGATGACAAAGGTATTTCAAATCTTTTTCCTCATGTAGACAGAAAAATTTTCTTGGATTCAGAAAATACTTCTTTAAAAAAAGTATTATAAAAAGAAAAGCAAGAAGAAAAATTGGAAAGAATACAGTTGATTCAATATTTGATTCAACAATAGTAAGCACTGTTTTCATTTTGATTGTTTTTTATTTAAATACATCATAACAAAATATATATAGACTGTCAAGTATCTATATACACTTATTTTTCCTTGTTTCCCAACAGATTTCCTATATAATCTGTTGGGTGTATAGGGCTGAATGTTGCCCTTAATTTTATCCCATCCCCTAACCCCTTCCCAAAGGGAAGAGGAACAGCACCAGAGAGATTTATTACCTGGAGCGAAGTCCTTCCCTTTGGGGAGGATTAGGAGGGGATTATGCTTTAATAATAGTATGTCAAAAGATTTTTATAAAATTTTAGGAGTAAACAAAACCGCATCTGATGCGGATATTAAGACTGCATTTAGAAAGCTGGCGCATCAACATCATCCAGATAAAAACGGTGGAGACGATAAAAAATTCAAAGAAGTAAACGAAGCCTATCAGACATTGTCAGACAAAAACAAGCGTGCACAATATGATCAGTTCGGTAGTGATGGTCCACAGTTCGGCGGTGGCGGAGGTAATCCATTCGGAGGCGGAGCAGGGTTTGGTGGATTTAATTGGGAGGATATTATGAGACAGGCCCAAGCAGGTGGAGGAGGTAATGCGCATTTTGAATTCAATGGTCAGGACTTTGATTTGGGAGATATATTTGGTGCTTTTGCCGGAGGCGGTTTCGGAGGACGACAGAGACGCGGACGAGATATCGGAGCCGAGGTCAGAATTACTTTCA
>CAZGCO010000003.1:6921-46881 GCA_964524475.1 uncultured Candidatus Saccharibacteria bacterium | reverse complement strand
GGAGTACAGCGAGAAATCACCGTACCGGTATATGCAAACGGAAAACAAACAGGAACTAAAAAAATCACTGTTGATATCCCTGCGGGACTCGATAATGGCGAGAGATTGCGTATGGAGGGAGCAGGCGAGAGTATTGACGGCGGACGACCAGGAAATCTCATGATCGATATCATCGTAGAAAAACACAAGGTCTTTAAAAAACAGGGGATGCATATTGTCATGGATCTGGATGTTAGTCTGACTGATGCATTACTAGGACGAGAAATCGAAATTGAAACACTCGATGGAAAAGAAAAAGTAAAAATCCCAGAATGTATGCCGATAGGAACAGTACTAAAAGTCTCTGGTGGAGGTGTCCGTGGTGGATTTATGCAAACAGGGGATTTATTAATCGTTACCCATATCACCATGCCGAAAAAACTAAGTAAGAAAGCAAGGGAAGTAGTGGAGCAATTAAAAGGGGAACTATAAATACACTAAAAATACCCAGTAATTCTGGGTATTTTTAGTATATTGACATATATAGTATAGTATGATAATATATATTTTGAAAACAAATATTAAATAACAGTTAAAAAATCTAAAAATGAAAAAATTTAAATTTACTATTTTAATTGGTAAAAAAATTATTTATCAATCAATAATTTCCTTTACTAAAGAACAAGAAGAGGTTTATTTACAGAATACCTTATTAGAAGGATTGGATGAAATACGTGGCGAATTACAAGTTGTAATTGAAAGAAGTATTGGAAGGAAAAAATATACAAAAGATTTTTATATTTTTGAAAATATGACAATAGAGAAATATAAAGAAAAATATCCTGAAATGCTTATTTGTGCAGCTATCCAACAGTCTATCTATGGCACAGGTTTATTTTTAGAATTTGAACCCTTTAGGCACCGTTTTGAATCTATGTTTTCTTTTGAAAGTAAAGAAAACGTGGTTGATGAACTTGAAAATTACACATGGAAATGTGTGTATATTAATCCCTAACCTCAAATCCTGCCTCCTTAATCTGGTCTCGTAGCTCATCTGCTCGAGACCAGTTTTTTTGTGCGCGAGCTTGGGCGCGTTCGTCAATCAATTTCTGAATATGTTCTGGGATTTCTTTAGTTTCCTGTTCTGTAGTATTTGTTGCTTCACTTAATTTTAACCCTAATACCTGATCAAAATCCAGTATCGTCGCGCGTTTATCCGCATCTGATACATCTCCATTTTTCAATAATTCCCATACAATAGCCAGTCCACCTGCAGTGTTCAAGTCATCTGAAATCATATCGCGGAATAATGTTTGATAACTTTCAGAAATCGTTCCATCGTCCGGGAAGCTTGAAATAATCTTTTGTAATTTATGGAGCGCTGTTTGTGAACCAGACAGAGCATCCCATGAAAAACTAATTTGTGACCGATAATGTGATTGTAGATACAGATAGCGGAGCGCAAGGGGATTAATAGATTTTTCAGTTAGTGTTGCAATGGTGATACTGTTATCACCTGATTTTGCCATTTTATCACTTCCAATATTTACGAATTCATTATGGAGCCAATAGTTTACATAATTATGTCCCGTAGTACATTCTGATTGGGCGATTTCGTTATTATGATGAATACTTGCCAAATCATGTCCGCCCGTATGGATGTCGAACTGTTCACCCAGATAATGCATACTCATACCAGAACATTCGATATGCCAGCCAGGAAATCCCATACCCCATGGCGACGGCCAGCCCTTATCAGTGTCGAATTTCCACAGAGCAAAATCTCGTGGATTTTTTTTCTCGGTATTTGTTTCGATTCTTGATTCGTTTTGGTTACTGATACCGCCAAGTTTTCCATAATCAGGCATACTGGTAGTGTCAAAATACACACCGTCTGATGTTGTATAAGTATGTCCAGCCGATTCTAGTTTTGTAATAATCGCAATGTCTTGGTCAATATGATCACTAGCGCGGGGGAGAACTTTTGGAGTAAGGATATTGAGCGCAGATAAATCGTTCACAAACATTGTTTCATATTTGCGAGCAAGGGTCAGCATGTTTTCGAGATTAATAGCAAGTCCTTCACGTTCTAACCCCTTGGTCATTTTATCGTTTCCATCATCACCATCAGAAACGAGATGTCCAATATCAGTAATGTTCATGACTTGGTTTACGGTGTAATGGTTATATTCAAACACACGGCGTACAATATCTGCCAGTAAAAACGCACGGAGATTACCGATATGAATCGGTCCGTATACCGTAGGTCCACAGTGATACATACCCACAGCCCCTGGAACGAGCGGGGTAAAGAGTTCTTTTTGTTTCGTTAATGTATTGGTGAGATAGATGTTCATAAAGGTACTATACCATATAATTATCCAATAAAAAACACCCGAAAGGTGTGTTTTTACTTGGTATTAAATCCACTTTTTATAAGTAAAATAGATTTGCATAATCAAAAACAAAACTGTCAAAATCCCGACAACAATCCAAAATCCATATGGTCCATGGAATATATGTGGAGACTGTGGATCAAATAATATAATAGCAACCAGAGATAGTGGGAATGTTACGAATGCCATCAGCGTCAGACGTTTCATGACCCCGTTGTTTTTTGCAGTCAGGAGCGAATCGTTCGTCTCGCGGAGTTCACGAATAATTTCAAGATCGGATTCAAGAGCATCTTGCATTTTGTAGTAATTGTTTAAAATACTTTCATGAATATTTGCTTCATGATCTCCTGCAGATACACGGTATGAAATAAAGTTTTTCAAGACTTCTTCGTGGAATCGTGTCGAATGTTTCATATCAATAAACTGTCTGCGTAATAATGAAATACGTTTTACGGTAATTTCTTCATGACCTTTAAATATTTCTTCTTCGATTTCATCGAGAACACTGGTGATATTGATAATTTCGGTACACATACCGTTGTATAATATATGTAAAATATCATGAACCATATGAATAGGTTGAGCCGTGATATTTTTCTTTTGATGAATCAAGTTATGAACTTGGGACATTTTTTCAAATTCCAATAATGAATCTAAAACCCCATATCTAATAGTGATCAGGTAATCTTTACCAATAACAAAATCCAGTTCTACTTTTGGGCTGCCAGTTTTTTGTGACGGATGATCAGGAAAATGAATAATGAGTAATGTATGGTCATCAAAATGTTCTGTTTTCGAACGAGAACTCTTTTCGTATAGTTGTTCAATACAATCTGGATGCAGATTGTATTCTTTTGCTACAGATGTTATATCTGATGCAATAGGTTCTTCGATATCTATCCAGGTAACGCCATGATGATTGTGTCGGTGTATCATATGTATATTATTATACATGAACTGTTTTGGAATATCAATTTTCTTTTTCATTATGTATATGGTATGATAAAAATATTATGAAATATTCATTAGGTAATCGATTTTTTATTACTGGATTATTATTAATAATCATGCCAATGGCTATAGTTTTTGCTGAAGTAAAAAAACCCGCTCAAATTCCTGCTGATGCACAAGCCGCAGTAGAAACCGTAAAAACAGAGGGAAAAAATTGGTTTACTACACATATCTATATGCCTATAGAAATATGGCGAACAGATCAAGTAATTGTTTGGCAGGGTATGGTTGCAGAAAATAGTAAAATCGTTTTACCAGAAATATTACAAAACAAAATTCATGTGACTCCTGTAGCTACGAAACCTACTGATGAAAAAAAATCATTAGATACAAAAATAACTGATGATATTATTGATAATTTTGATACGAGTCGTGAAATCAAAGATGTTATTGAGAATTTTAATCCAGAAAATACTATTGGTTTTGCGTATAAATTTTTCTTGAAAATATTGATATTTATATTTCAAACACCAGTGATTTTTTATGGAGTAGGAATATTTTTTGTGTTAGTAGTATTAAAAAATATTCTCCGTATATTCTTTACTTCACCAAGTACAGAATAGTATTATTATGAAACAATTACTTTTACGGATTGGTGTAGGTATATTTTTAATCATTGGAACATGGTGGATGTCCTGGTGGTTTTTATTAGTGGGAATTGTGTGTGCGGTATGTTATTTTCCTCTTTATTTTGAAGGAGTTATTATTTGGTTTTTATGGATGAGTGTATACACAACACCACTTATAGAATTACATATTGTGTACAGTATGATTCCTTTGTTATTTTTAGGTGTGCGTATATTTGTTATCAATAATATGAGAAAGTCGTTGTAATGATTATTTATGGTAAATTTTATTAAAAAAATATTTCATAAAAACAAAGAATTGCCATCATTTATACATGCAGATGAGGTTTTTATGGATGGTCGTAATATGCCAGGGTTTGATATGCATCAAATGGAAGGAGTAATTGAAAAATCAATATCTGAAACAGCTTTGAATATTTTAGGTATAGTGATTGTTGGGGTTATGATTATTTTTACTATTCGTTCAGGATATTTGCAGATTATCAAGGGTGATGAGTATTTTGCAAAAAGTGAAAATAACAGATTACAAGAAACACCATTATTCGCAGAACGTGGAGTTATTTATGACAGAAATCAGACTGAATTATCATGGAATGTTCCCGCTCTTGATCCTACTAATCCATTTTTGGAGCGTGATTATATTCATAAACCTGGGTTCTCACACTTGATTGGTTATGTTGGATATCCGACACGTGATACATCGGGGGTATTTTGGCGTGAATCTATTATTGGTAAAGAAGGGATTGAAAAAATAAAAAACAAAGAATTGGCAGGTACAAACGGGAGAAAATTATTAGAATTAAATGTAAATGGTGAAATAACTAATGAAAACATGGGTAGTGGTGCGATTCCCGGTTCTAATATTACCCTGACTATTGATGCTGGAATACAATCAGAATTATATAGTGCTATTGCAGATCAGGCGAAAAACCTGGGATTCGTTGGGGGTGCAGGAACTATTGTGAATATTCACACAGGTGAAATTATTGCATTGGTTACCTATCCAGAATATGACATGCATGTACTATCCAGAGGAACTGACAAAGAGGCTATTCAAAAATATTATACTGATTCACGAAAACCATTTTTAAATCGTGCACTTTCTGGGTTGTATACGCCAGGGTCTATTGTGAAACCCTACATGGCTATTGCTGCGCTTCAGGAAAAACTTATTACCTCAGATACAACTGTATATAGTAGCGGGCAGATAGAAATTCCTAACAGATATGATAAAGATCGTCCACAAATATTTCGTGATTGGAAAGAAGGAGGACATGGAACGGTAAATGTTTATACTGCTATTGCAGAATCAGTAAATACATTTTTCTATGCTATTGGTGGTGGTTGGCGTGGGCAACAGGGATTGGGTATTGATAGAATAAATGAATATATGAACAAGTTTAAAATCGCCGAACCGGTTATTACTGAATTATCAAAAGGAAAAAAAGGTACTGTACCCAGTCAGGCATGGAAAGTAAAAAATTTCAAAGAAGGTGCTTGGAGATTAGGGGATACGTATAACTCGTCTATTGGGCAATTCGGTTTTCAGGTTGGTATATTGCCTGTTGTTCGTGCAGTGGGGGCTATTGCAAACGATGGAGTATTGATAGAACCATATATTATCACCGGAGGACAAAAAGATTTTTCGCAATTTGAAAAAATATCAGGTATTGATAAACAAAATTACGATATTATGCGTCGTGCCATGCGCGAAACAGTATTACGTGGAACCGCACAAAGTATGAATCTGCCCTATGTTCACGTTGCTGCAAAAACAGGAACTGCGCAGGTAGGTGCAAATCGTCAATATATGAATTCATGGACTACAGGATTTTTTCCTTATGAAGATCCACAATATGCATTCACGGTGGTAATGGAACAAGGACCAAAGACGAACGTTACTGGTGCCTCGTCAGTGATGCGCAGATTGTTCGAATGGATGTATACGAACGATCCAGAATATGTCGGATTATCTAAAAAATCAGACCCCATCGTACCGATTGGATTATTAGAAAAAACTACTACAGAAACATCGATTACTAATAATTCATCAGAAGAATTATCTACGCCTGTTGAGATTCCTCGGGATACGGTTGAAGCATTTTATATGGGAAATAGTATTGAAGAGAATTAATAGAGGTTTCAAAAAATACTGATATGCTTTGCATATCAGTATTTTTTGTGGTATATATGTCACATGTCATCAGAATTTATCACTGCAGAAAAACATGCAGAACTGGAAACAGAATTACATCATTTGAAAACCGTGGTACGCCCTGACGTTATTGAACGGGTTGGTTCTGCGCGTGCATTGGGAGATTTATCTGAAAACGCAGAATATCAAACCAGTCGTGAAGAACAGTCACGTATGGAATCCAGAATTCAATATATTGAACACATGTTAAAACATGCAAAGATTATTACCCGTACAGGGGGAAGTAATGCAGAAATGGGTGCAACGGTGAGTTTCAAAAAACAGGGAACAGATGACGTGAAAACATATCACATGGTTACCGAACGTGAATCAGATTTAGAATCTGGTAAAATGGCAGTAACCAGTCCAATCGGTAGTGCCATGATGGGCAAGTCAGTAGGGGATACATTTGTGGTCGTTACTCCTCGGGGTGAGACTGTGTATGAAATTGTAGAGATAAAATAAGTCATAAAAAAGCAAGTAACCAACTTGCTTTTTTAGTATAAGTATGTTATTGTTTTTTTGAAAAAACTGTTCATTGTCAACAGTTATTTAAACTCACGTCTTAAATAATAAAAATGAAATTAAAAAATATTACATTCGCAAACGTCTGGGGTCAATCCGGTGTTCAAGGATTTTTTGGTGAAGGAGACGAATATCCTCATCATAGAATTTATAAGCTGATTCTTGGCTTATTTGGATTTTCTTTTACTGGTGCAACATTTGTTGCTAAAACAATTACTCTCAATCCTCGTATTTATCCAGAAAGTTCTAATACAGAACTAAAAGATGGATACAAGCTCAAAAAATGGTTTCCAAATTCTATTTGGGTAGATTTTTTTGGAGCAAAAGTAGTAAATGCTGTAGGATTAGCAAATCCTGGAGCAGAATACATGCTTAAAATTAACAAGTGGCAAAAGAGAAGAGGTATGTTTCAAATATCATTTATGCCAATGGCAGGGAATCTAGTAGAGAAGTTAATTGAAACAGAAAATTTTTGTAAACTGGTACATCAACACATGAGTCCAGAAAAATACAAAAATTATGGTATTCAGGTTAATTTTTCGTGTCCTAACACAGGCCATAATCAAGAACAAGACCCAGGAGAAATTATTGAAATCTTAAAAATATTCCGAAAATATTTTCCTGACACACCTCTTATTCCAAAGTTTGATTTATTATTTAAACAAGAAACTATTGTAGCTATTAAACCATACTGTGATGCGTTTCTTATAGGTAATACCTTGCCTTTTGGAAAGGGGGGTTTAACAGAGGAGTCATGGTGGAAATACTATTTTCCAAATGGATCACCATTATTAAAATATTTTGGTGGTAAATTTGCAGGTGGTTTATCAGGAAAACCTTTGTACGCTCATCTATTAAATTGGGTAGACAGAATGGAACAAGTTGATCCCACGGTAATAATTATTGCTGGTGGAGGAATTATGACCAAACGCGATATTAACCTACTTTCAAGTTTCCATTGCGTCAAAGGTATTGCACTTGGTTCGGTCGCTATTGTACGACCATGGAGATTACAAAGTCTCATACAGTACGGAAACCAAATTTTTTCACAAAAACAAAATTTTTAAAACTATGAACACAGTAACACTTATAAACCCATTTGACGCACACATCCACTGGAGAGTGCTCGAAACACTTATGAAACAGGTAGCTCCATATTCTATGAGACAATTCTCTGGGGGACTCCTCATGCCAAACACTGGTATACCAGGTATATGTACTAACATATTTTCTGAAAAAGAAATCCGTTGGTATGCAGATCAGGTCAAACAAGTAACTGCGGGACATGATTTTCTATCACTTATGACTTATTTCTTGTCATCTGATTTAAAAGAATCAGACTTACAATTTGCAAGGTCTGAATTTTTCCAAACAGGTAACCTTGCTTTTGGTGGTGTAAAATACTACCCCAAAGGTGGTACGACTAATAGTGACAAAGGTATGAATGGTTTCCATGAAGTCAGGCATGTTTTGGAAATGATGCAAAAACTTCAAATCCCTATTCTTATACACGGGGAAATTGCGTTAAATCACGAAAACAATTTGATAGATGATTTTGAGCGTGAGGGTGTTTTCTTGAACAATGAAATGAAAGCACTAAGGCGTGATTTTCCAGAACTACCTATAGTGATGGAGCATATCACCACTAAAGAGGCCGTAGATTTTGTCATGGAGCATAAAAATATTCGTGCAACTATTACACCACAACATTTGTTATTTGATAGCAGAGCATTGTTTAATGGTGTTACTACTATGGAAAATACCTTTAAATATGATTCTAATAAAAACGGTATGCATCCCGTAATGATGTGCAGACCGATTTTGAAATCAAAGAAAAATGTTGAGGCACTTAGAAATGTTTTGATCTTGCAAAATAGATCAGGAATTAAAAAATTCGGCCTCGGTACTGACAGTGCTCCTCATACACAAGAAAAGAAATTTTGTGAGTGCGGAGCATGTGGTGTGTATTCTGCTCCAATAGCACTAGAACTCTATGCAATGGCTTTTGATCAGATAGGAATACTTGAACATTTGCCAAAATTCGCATGTGATATCATGCCAGAGTTCTATGGAATCAAGGATAGATTACCGCAAAAAACTGTGGAATTAATTCTAGATCCAAATAACGGTACAGAGGTTCAAGACAATTACGACAGAATAGTAACTCCATTTGCAGGACAAACCTTGCCATGGAGAGTACTGTATTCTTAGAAAATTACATATCTTGTAATAAGCCGAACAATTTATTTTGTTCGGCTTTTTTTATTATATATTTTATGATACTATATTTTTATATGGCATCATTATCTGAATTACGTAGCGTACGACTTGAAAAACTACATTTATTAGAACAATCTGGGATGCCTGCATATCCATCATCTGTTCCTAAAACTCATAATCTCTGTGATATTGTGAGTGATTTTGCGAACCTGGAAACATCTGGAGCTACTGTATCTGTCGTTGGGCGTATTGTTTCATTGCGCGGTCAGGGAGCAATATTGTTTGCAAATATATTTGACGGAACAGAAAGATTCCAAGTCGTTTTTAAACGAGACGTAATAGATTCAGAATTATTTAAATTGTTTACTGATGCAGTAGATTTGGGCGACTTTATTTCTGTTACGGGAACATTATTCACGACAGAACGTGGAGCACAGAGTGTGTTATGTCAGACTTGGACTATTGCTACAAAATCTCTTCTCCCGATACCATCAGAACATTATGGACTGGAAGATGTTGAGGAAAAAATGCGCAAGAGATATCTCGACGCAGTCGTAAATCCAGATGTATATAATCGATTTAAAATTAGATCAAGTGTAATCAAATACATTCGCGAGTTTTTTGATAGTCGTGATTTTATGGAAATAGAAACGCCAATATTGCAAAACCAGGCAGGTGGAGCAATGGCAAAAACTTTTAATACGCATCATAATGACTATGATTTGGATATGGTGCTCCGTATTTCGCTCGAACTGGAACATAAAATGATGATGACTGCAGGATATCAACGTATCTATGAAATCGGAAAAAATTTCAGAAACGAAGGGTCTGACCCGACACATATTCAGGAATTCACCATGATAGAATGGTATGCAGCCTACGAAACACTAGAAACGAATATGAAATGGACACAGGAATTAATCCAAGGAATTGCAAACGATATAATTGGCAAAACCACATTCACTGTGCTCGACAAAAATGATAACCCTGTAGAAATAAATCTAGGAGGGAATTGGGAACAGGTTAGATTCGATGACCTACTCCGTCGTAATGCAAATCTCGATATCAGTACAGCAAGTCTCGATGAAATTAAATCCAAGGCAAGTGAATATGGTATGAGCAATGATGAACTATCTAAAACAGGTCGTGCAAATCTGCTCGATCATATCTATAAAAAATCATCTCGTAATTATATTGTTGCGCCAACATTTGTGACGAATTATCCAGGAGAATTAAAACCTCTCGCACAACAGAACCCAGATGGTACTGCAGAAGTATATCAGCTCATCATTGCAGGTGCGGAGATGAATAATGCATATGCAGAATTAGTAAATCCGATTACTCAACGAAAAATGCTCCAAGATCAATCACAAGCCAAAGCAGACGGTGATGACGAAGCACGGTATGCCACCGATGACAGGGTTTGGTATGGGAATTGACCGTCTCGTTGCACTCCTTACCGAACAAGATAACCTTCGTGATGTGATATTTTATCCAATCATGCGACCAGAATAAAAGTATGGAGAATCCTTTGTATAAAGAAATAACAAATTTATTTCAAGAAGAAATGATTAAACAACTTGCAGTAAATAAAAGAAAAGGGGACAGACCAGGTTGGTTAGCATGTGATCCTATGCAGCTTGTATTAGAGATTTATTATCATACAGGAAAACTACAACAAGCAGTAAAGGAAAATGATTTAGAATTAATTCGAGAATACACTGCCGATGTTGCAAATATGTCCATGATGGTACTGGATCGGTCTGGTGGCTTACTACCTGATACAGGAGAAGAATCTCTCGAAAAACCAAACACTTTGTGGACAAAAAATATTATTTCAGAAAAGTAAGCACGTGCTTGCTTTTTTGTTTTTAAAATTTGTATGATATAATATTATTATGTTTTTAAACCCAGAAAATGTCGTACAACAATTAGGACTATTACCAGGAATGGTGGTTATTGATGTTGGTTCAGGTATTGGTAATTTTTCTCGTGCTATCGTACAACATATCGGAACCAGTGGTCATATGTACGCTCTTGATATATTACCAGATGTTGTTCAGAGATTACGTAATGATTGCCGTGAATCAGGTATTACCAATGTTACTGCACTGGTTGCAGATATTGAACATATTGATGGAGTGTCACTGGTGCATGAATCTGCTGATATTATATTATTATCTAATGTATTATTTCAATGTGCTGACAAGCTACGTGTGTTATCTGAAATAACAAGACTTTTAAAATCAAATGGTCGGTTATATGTTATTGAATGGTCTGATTCATTTCATGGATTAGGACCCATAGCTGATCATGTTATTCCCGCTGAAACCTTGAAATCATTGTGTGCTACCAGTGGTTTAGATTATCAAGGAGACCTGGGTAATGTCGGTTCGCATCATTATGGTATGATATTCAAAAAATTTTCTTAATTAATTATATGGATAAAAAAACACAAAAATCAATTTTTAATATTGCCGTACTATCGGTTTTTGGTTTGGGTATTTTAATTGCTGTCGCAATGTTTGCAGGAAATAATAATGCAACCAGTACACCAAAAGCTGGTCAACTGATTGGTTCGGTAAGTGTGTGGGGAACATTACCATATCAAGTTATGAAGAATAGTTTTGACGCATTACAATCAACTCAAAAAGATTTGCGTGTGAATTATGTAGAAAAAAAACCTGAAACATTTGAAACAGAATTGGTAAACGCACTCGCTTCGGGGACAGGTCCTGATATTTTTATGATTACCCCTGAAACAGTACTTCATCATAAACCGCGATTATTCATGATCCCGTTTACTTCATTACCGGAAAAATCTTTCAAGGATACTTATATTGATCAATCTAGATTGTTTGTGTTCAAGGATGGTATCGCAGGTTTTCCTATGACGGTCGATCCCTTGGTAATGTACGTTAATCAGGACATGCTATCAGCTGCGTTTTTAGTAAATGCTCCAAAAACATGGACTGAACTGGTTTCTATGAGAGACAGTCTCACAAAAATATCTGACACCGGACAGATTAATCAGTCTATGATTGCCCTGGGTGGATATGCTAATGTGATGCACGCAGATAAAATTATTACCACATTATTATTACAAACAGGTGAAAAAATCACTGCGCTCAATACTGAAACAGGCGAAGTAGTGAGCACATTAGGATCAGTTACAGATTCTGGCGCAGATCAGGTGTTTGATTTTTATACAAGTTTTTCAAATAAAAATTCTGACACGTATACATGGAATACTGCGCAACGTAACAATCGTGATTTGTTTATTGCGGGTAAACTCCCATTATATATCGGGTTTGCCAGTGAACTCCCTGTGTTACGTACAAAAAATCCTAATCTAAATTTTGATATTCATATGGTACCTATGCCAGAAACAGGAGGTAAGAAAACTGTGTATGGTAATATGAACGGATGGGGTGTCAGTAAATTATCAAAAAACAGTACTCTTGCAGTAGCTGTTTTACAGATGATCAGTACTCGTGATATTATCACTAGTGTTTTATCTGCTACATGGATTGCTCCTGCTAGACGTGACATGTTACAAACATTACCACCAGATGATGCAGTACGGAGTTTGATTTATTCTGCAGCTATTGTTGCTAATAGTTATTGGAATCCAAATGTTTCAATTATTGCTAATAGTTTAGAAAAAAATATTAATCAAGTAAACGCAGGATCGATAAACCCGTTAGGTGCGTATAATAACTGGTACAGTGATATCATTGCACAGTTACGTAATGAACAACCAAAATAATATCCCACAAAACCCTATTGTAGTAACATAGGGTTTTGTGTTAGAATAACAACATGAATAGTATTTCAAAGACCTTTTATTTTGGATTATGTATGATGGCTTTTTTGTTTTTTATTACCCCGTCTACTATTTTTGCTGCGACTAATTATCAATTAAATTTAACTGCAGGAACCTATAATCCTGTAGCAAAAACTCTTGAAATTACAGGTTCTGTTACTGCGCTCCAGACAGGTACGCTTGCTATCGATATAGAATACAGTGCAGACCAGGCATTGTTGGGTACTGGAAAATTAAAAACATTACAGATATTTTCTCATCCATTAATGACGGTTAATCAAACAGAAAAAATATCACCCGTGATAACACTGACTGGTATTAATCCAGGTACGTTATTCGTCCAGGGAATTGATGGAAATACGAAACAACGTTCTAATGTTATTACTTTGAATGCGGTGCCGGTAAATGACCCTACATCAGGCATTATCATTTCGATGAATTCTGCGTATTTGACACTTTATTTTTCTCCCTCGAATACTGATAATGTTTCTGTTGATGAAGACACAATTATTTTACAAGGGAATATTAGTTCGCAGATTACGAATAGCCCGCTAAAACTGAACTTATATTTAGGTGAAACTACTAACTCTCTTCAGGAATATAAGATTATAGATATTGCTGTACCGGTGAGTAATAAAAAATATTTTTGGAAACAATATATAGGAGGTCTAGATTCTGGTAAGAAATATTATTATCAATTTCGTGATGGTACTGATCCAAACCCTGATCATCGATTGGGTGATATCTATACCGTGACTACTGCGGGTGTATTAGATCCAGCGAATAATCAAAATAAAAATAATCAACACATCAGGATTCGGACAGTCGCCAGCAGGTTCTGATAATTCTGGTTCTGGGGGAATATTTTCATATAAATACCCGACCAATATTGGTGCACCAGCAGGGTCAGTAAATAGTATGGGAGATGCTTCAGGACCTATTGTTCCCTGTACTGCTACTGGTGATATTACGACACGGTGTACGTTTGTGCATCTCATGGATTTGATCGGACGTATATTTGATTATGCACTTGTATTATTACTACCTATTATTGCACTGATTGCTGCGTTTACGGGAATACAAATGATTATTTTGAAAAAAGGTCCTGATATGTCAAATCCTGTAAAACTGGAAGAATTAAAATCACGAGCGTTCAAAATTCTTGTTGGTGTTATTGTTATACTTCTTGCGTGGACATTGGTGGCAACATTGTTGTCTGCAGTATTAGGTCCAGAGGCAAAGAAATATATATTATTAGATTTACCTAGTTTAAAATAATTATATGAAAAAGTTTTTAACATGTGGAATATTTATTGTCGGTTTGTTATTTTTTGTGAATAGTGCATTTGCAGGTTTTACTTTTGATAATATTTCTTTATCTAGTAATGAAATTGTTTCTAATCTCATCGTAGGACCAGATGTTGCTGGTGGAGCTATTCCTACAAAAAACGCAACCGTTAATTTATTTCAATCAGAAACACTTAGTGGTGCATATACACCCACGAATGCTTTTTCTAAGCTTAATAATTCAGGTCAAATAGCGTACACTTCTTTTACTAATGTAACTTTTAATTCTTTTTTTAAAGAAAAAAATGTTACTTCAAAAGATTTATCAATGTTTCAACCAGGAAAAAGTTATTACGTTTATTTTGAAGAAGCTGCATCAAAAGCAAGAACCAATACGGTACAGGTTTCTATTAACAAAGCCACAGGGCAAGTAAGCTTTACACCGGTTAGTAATCCACCAGATCCAAATGGTAATACCAATCCGCCAGATCCAAAGGGTAATAATAATCCACCAGATCCAAAGGGAACTGATTTAAGTGGCAGTAAGGTAGTAAAACTTGCTAACCCTCTTCGTGAAGGTCTCGACACTATTCCAAAAATCGTTGAAGCAATTATTAGTGGTATTGTGATTCCTATTGGGGTTCCTATATTCGCTCTTTACTTGATTTATAGTGGTATATTGTTCATTATTGCCAAGGGTAATCCAGAGGGGATTACCAAAGCAAAAAACACTTTGAAATGGACATTAATAGGTGGGGCAATACTCCTGGGTTCATATGTTATTGCAAATGTTGTACAAACAACTATTTCAGGAATATTAAAATAAAACAAAAAACCCGTACGGGTTTTTTGTTTTGTGTATCTATGTTAGTATATAAACATATGAAAAGATTAATAACCCATAACGGTGGTTTCCATGCTGATGATGTGACTGCGTACGCAATCCTGCAATTGGTATTAAATAAGAGAGGTGATGATTATGAACTGACCCGGACACGAGACGAGGATATTATTGCTACTGGCGATATTGTATTTGATGTGGGAAATGTCTATGATGCATCTCTAAACAGGTATGATCATCATCAAGTAGGTCGTGCCGGATCACGTGAAAACGGTATTCACTATGCTGCCGCAGGACTTGTCTGGAAACATTTTGGTAGGGAACTATGTGATAGTGAGCAAGTTTGGTTTGATATTGATAAAAATATTATTTCACCGGTTGATGCAGGAGACAACGGACAAAAGATTGTAAAAGAATTTGCTTTTACTGATATAGGTACAGGGTCTTTTTCTAGTTTTATAGGAGCATTTGACACAGTATCATCTGAACAAAATAATCCAGAAAATAGTTACAATACCTTTATTGAGATTTCAAATATTACTGCACTACTTTTGAAAAAATATATACAAAGTCAAAATAATCTAGAAAAAATATATGCAGAAGTTTTTGAGTTGTATGAAAAGTCATTAGATAAAAGTATATTATTAGTAAATAAAAATATTCCTAGGCGAGTTATTGTAAGAATATCAGAATTACTTGAACCATTATTTATAATCTATCCAGATGGTGAGGGAACAATGTGGAAAGCAGAAATTATTCGTAAAAATTTAGAAACATTCGAGGCGCGGGTACCGTTCCCACCACAGTGGGCAGGATTGCGTGATGAGGAGTTACAGCAAGTATGTCATGTACCTGACGCATTATTTGCTCATCCCGGACAATTTCTGATTGGCGCAAGAAGTTTAGAAGGTGTACAGACTATGGTGGCACAGGCTCTGGAATATTATCAGAAAAATAATTAATATATACATATGAATAATTCTCAAAAAAACTGGCATGATGAACATATGGATAACCGTACCTTGGGTGATATATTAGCGGACAGTATTACTCGTTTTGTCGGTTCATGGATATTTATCATAATCCATATCATATGGTTTACTGTATGGATCATGATACCTGTCGAGGCATTTCCTTTTGGGTTGTTGACTATGATTGTTTCACTTGAAGCAATACTCTTATCAACATTTATCATGATTTCTCAAAACCGTACTTCCGATCGTGATCGTTTACAGGCTCAGGCAGACTATGAAACAAACATAGCTGCAAAAATAGAAATCGAAGAATTACAACAACGTCTAGCACGTATTGAAACAGAAAAACTGGATGAGATTTTAAAAATCCTCCGCAGTAAAAATTAAGTTTTATAATAGAGTTATTAAAAAAAAGGCCGCTCATGTTGAGCGGCCTTATGCGTAATTCAGTTTAGTTATTTCTTATTGTACGTATCCCATGCCCATATCTGTATGACACATGAGTCAGAGCCATTTTGAATAAAATCCTTTTCGGCAGAAAAACAATATTCTCCATTGGGTAAATTAAACTTTTCTGATGTGTTGATAACAACATCAGCGGTTGCATTCCCTGGTTTTGATGCGTACAGAATCATGCCTTCTGGCGCGATACTGTATTTACCAGCACCTGGTTTTTTGATGTGTACTTTTGTTGAAAATCCTTTTTTAATAGGAATTTCATAAAGTGTCCACGATCCTTTTTCAGAGCTACCAGGGGTGATAGTAACCTCGTCAACGATGGTTTTAGTAGGAACATAGTCGCCGGTTTCTTTTTCGTGTTCTTTTTTGTTACTTGACCACGAATCTATGGTCTTATATCCAGTTTCCTGAATGGTATTAGCAAACAAAGCCACTGTATGTGGAAATGTTAAACTAGCAACAAACGCAATTATGAGAGCTAGTAATAGTCCCATAATTATTTTCCATCCTAATCCTGCATTCCAGAATTGTTGAACATGTTCGATTACTTGATTTGTTCTGATAGTTACTGGTGGAGTAGCCGCTGTTACTGGTGTTGTTGGGTTTGTAGGATTTACAGGTGCAGTAGTCTGTGTATTAACTGTCTGCTGTAAGCCTAATTTAATTTTTATCCAAGGAATTAGGATTGTAAAAACTAAATACAAAACAATAAAAAATAAAATCCAAACCACATAATTGTTAGTATTATTTGTCATTATTGTCCTCCTTTTTTTGTTTAATGTTAATTGTTTCTTTTTCTTCTTGTTTTTTTTCTTTACCAATATTTAATATATTGGTTAGGCCATCACCAGCAAATGTTCCATGTGTTTCTGCAATGCCTTTTGCAATAGCTTCAATATCTGGATCGACAACTCTATTTTTACGAACCTCATTTTGAGCTTCTCCTATTTTCGTAATACCATCTGCATCGGCAATATTCATTTCTTTTTTGGCTTCCGCATCACCCTTGGCTTTTGCTATAGTAGCTTTCTTAGCGGCCTCAGCTTTTATTTCTGTTTGCTTAGCTTCTTCAGTTGCTATCCTTGTTTTTTCTAGCTGGTCTGCGATCTTTTTTGAACGCGAACCCATTCCTCGATTAGTGACAGTAACTTTTATGATTTTTATACCATAAATGTCTTCATAGGAATCACTTCCATTTTCGGCCCTTCTGTCTGTATTTAATAGTAAAATAGCACTAGAAATACGAGCATTTGTTCCACCAGATTCATCTGCAGATTGCATGAAATGTTGATAATCCATCTCTGCGACAATTGGTTCAACACTTGATTTTACACCCAATTTTAGTATTTCGTAAAAATCTCCACCACCTTTGTTTATTGTTTTTCTTAAATTTGTAATTTCAAAAACAATTTGGATCAAGCATTCAACAGAAATATTTTCAAAATTATCTTTCATGCCTTCCGGGACACCTGTTTCGATGTCATCTAAAGGAATTAAAATAGAAATTACTGGACGGATGTAGTTCACTTTTTCTTTTCGTAAGATAATGTGCTCCTCTTTGTTTGCTTTTCCATCAGCATCTTTCGATGTAAAGGATTGTAAAATTTCTTCATTTCCTAAAAGAGAATTTTGAATAGATTCTTTATTCCCATTCCTAATTTCTGTTTTTTGAGCAGGTATAAAATAATCTTTATACAAGATTCCTTTCCATTGAAACCCAAAATAAGATTTTGTCGGACTACCTGAACTTATTGTTCCATCAAATCCTTCTTGTAATGAAGTATGCGATGGAAAAATAATTTTTGCTAATCCTCCTCCGATGTTTTGAATTAATCGAGCCTTTCCTTCCTCTTGTTTTATAAAGCCCGTGCTTATAATTGCACCAATAGCAACAAAAAGAGAAAAAAATCCCATCCATTTAAATAATGTAATAATTGTTTGTGCTCCTTGAGCGATTTCCTGTTCCATGTTTTTTTTTGTTTATATTGTTATTGTTTTATCAAACTCTTTATCACCGGCATTCGCCACGAAAATAAAGAGGGACTTATTTGATGATAGTATATCATATATACATATTATGTCAAGTCATTTTCAATGATTATTATATAGGCAAAACAGCGGGAAAATGCAGAGCATTTTCCCGCTGTTTTGTGTTGTTCTGTGCTATACTACTATTCATGAACTCAGATACTCTTAGAGACAGAAAAGCCCGTTTCAGGGCAATTTTACGCGTTTTACAGCATCTATTTCCGGTACGTAAAACAATGCTTGTGTACCATAATCCCTATGAACTTATTATTTCTGTGATTCTCTCTGCGCAGTGTACGGATGCTCAGGTAAACCGCGTGACGCCAGAATTATTTAAAAAATACCCTACACCAGAACACTTGGCACAGGGAAAATTGTCAGATATTGAGAAACTGATTTTTGCGACAGGATTTTATCGGATAAAGGCTCTTCGTATTCAGAGTTGCGCAAAAAAACTGGTAAGTAATTTTGATGGTAATGTACCACGTACAACACAGCAGTTGATCACCTTGGATGGTGTTGGACGTAAAACAGCAAATGTGGTTTTGGGTAATGCGTTTGGTATTCAGGAGGGAATAGCGGTAGATACGCATGTAATGCGTTTTGCAATAAAACATAATCTCACAGATCATACGGATCCAAATAAAATAGAAGATGACTTGAAACAAATTATTCCACAAAAATATTGGACCGATGCAGCGTATTATATGATTTCCTATGGGCGAGAAATATGTCCAGCAAGGAAACACAATCATGAAACATGTCCGTGTACAAAATTTGCTTAATATGTTATATTTTAAAAATGAAAAAGGTCTTAGATGAAATAAAAAAAAATAATTCTGAATTAGGAAAACTCTATATTGTTGCAACACCGATCGGAAACCTATCTGATATGACATTTCGAGCGGTAGAAATTTTAAAATCTGTTGATACAGTATTATGTGAAGATACACGTACAACAAAAAAACTCCTTGATCATTATGATATTACGGCTCGCACCATGAGTTTTCATAGTCATTCGAAACTCTCTCAGGTAGATAAAATTATTAATATGCTTATAGGGGGGAATAATCTTGCTCTTGTATCAGACGCAGGGACACCCTGTATTTCTGATCCTGGTGTTATGCTTATTGCAGAAATTCGTAAAGCAATTCCTGAGGTGACTATTTCTCCGATACCAGGAGCGAGTGCTCTCGTTAGTGCGTTATCTGTATCAGGGATTCCTGTTCACGAATTTACCTTTAAAGGATTTGTTCCTCATAAAAAGGGGAGAGAGACATTTTTTTCTGATATTGCAAGTATGTCTCATACGGTTGTTTTTTATGAATCAGTACATAGATTTATAAAGACACTTGAGAGTTTAGAAAAATCAGTACCATATCGTAATATAGTTGTTGGACGTGAACTGACAAAAATGTTCGAAGAAATTATTTCAGGTACACCAAGTGAGCTAAAACAATATTTTGACAAGAATCCTGACCATGTGCGTGGCGAGTTTGTTGTGGTTGTTGATTCAAAAACTCTATAGTATACTGTGTATATTCTATGAAATATTCAAATCTCTATATTATTATTGCACTATTTATCATTATTATCCCATGGACAGGGTTTCCTTTTGGGGTGATTCGTATCATGATAACCTTGATCGGTTTTGTTATTGTTTTTTTAGCGACAGGATTATTTCAGCGAGAAGTAAAAGTCCGCAATTTTATCGAGGAATACCATGAAATTAAAAAGGAAAATAATACTCAATAAACCATATGCAAAAATATAGCCACTACAAAAAACAAATATTTTGGATCAGTGGTTTTTGTCTGGCTGTCATATTGTTTTGTACAGGGATATTTTTAGGTGGGAAAAATAATGTTCGTGATTTTGTACGTAACAATACACCATTTTTAGCACCTGCTCTTGCACAAACAGATTTGGAAAAAATAGAATCCATGAAACCTGATATGGCAAAGTTCTGGAATGTATGGAATATATTAGAACAAAAATATCCATTCAAAGAAAACATACCCGCTACTGATGATAAAATATATGGAGCACTGACCGGACTGGTTGCGTCATATGGTGATCCTTATACGATGTTTTTTCCTCCTGAAAATGCAAAATTATTTGCAGAAGATGTTAAGGGGGAATTCGGTGGGGTAGGGATGGAGGTAGGTGTTCGTGATGGTTTTGTAATAGTTATTGCACCCCTCAAAGATTCACCAGCATACCGTGCGGGAATAAAACCAGGAGATATTATTGTGAGTGTAGATGATCATAAAATTACTGATACGAATGTATCAAAAATCGTTGGGTGGATTCGTGGAACAGAGGGAAGTACTGTGCATTTAAAAGTCGCCCGTAAAGATGTAAAAGAAATATTAGACATATCTATTGTACGGTCAAAAATTAATGTTCCTATTATTGATACTGAAATCAAAGGTGATGTATTTGTAATACATTTTTATAGTTTTTCTGAAAAATCTGCTGTATTGTTTAATCATGCATTAGATACATTTATAGAATCTGGCAAGAAAAAACTTCTTATCGATATGCGGAGTAATCCAGGTGGCTATTTAGATTCGGCAGTAGAAATAGCTAGTGCATTTATACCTGCAGGAGATGTTATTGTAAAAGAAGATAATGGAACAGGTGCTGATCAGTATCTATACCGTAGTCGTGGATATGCAAAAATAGATCCGTCAGTGACCGTGGGTGTTTTGGTAGATCAGGGGTCTGCATCTGCGTCAGAAATCCTGGCAGGTGCATTACAAGATCACAAAAGAGCAGTTATTTACGGTACGCGTAGTTTTGGTAAAGGTTCTGTTCAGGAATTAATACCATTAGACGACGGTTCATCAGTCAAGATTACTATTGCAAAATGGTATACCCCAAACGGTGTGTCGATTTCTGAAAAGGGAATTACCCCAAATGTTGTTTTTGATCTCAAGAAATTACCTACCCCTAAACCAGGTGAAGATGTTCTCCTGGTACAAACCATTAAAAAAATGTCGAATAGTAAATAATTTTTATAACCACCATTGTAGTTTATGCAAGTAATTTTAAAATCAACCGTCAGAGATTTAGGTAAATCAGGAGATATAAAAAATGTTCCTGATGGCTATGCACAAAATTTTTTAATACCTAAAGGTCTTGCTGTACGTGCAACACCAGAACTTATTACAAAAACAATTCAGTCCAAAGAAGCAGAAAAAAAAGATAAATTAATAAATGAGAAAAAGATTCATGATATCATACATACGGTTCATGGTAAAAAAATATCATTTATACGAACCCATGATCATCATGGTAAGTTATATCAAGGGGTTTCATTACATGAGATAATTCAAGAGATCAGAAAACAATTTTCTATTCTGATTCCATCTGATATGTTTCATAATTATAAACCTATCAAAGAGATTGGTGATCATGAAATTATGATTTCAAAATCAGGAACACAGGCTGTGATACAGATTCATGTACATTCATAACATAAAAAAACGAGACACCTAGGTGTCTCGTTTTTTTATGCTTCGTCTGGAATTACATGAACAACTTTTTTACGTAATGTTGCTCCGTTGAATTTCAATTGTCGTTTTGAATCAAATTTTACTGTTCCTGTTGTTACAGAAAATAGAGTATGATCTTTTCCGGTACGAACATTTTTTCCAGCGAGGATAGTAGTTCCTCGTTGACGGATAATAATAGATCCTGCCTGAGCACGTTCTCCATCATAGAGTTTTGTACCCAAATATTGAGGATTAGAATCTCGTAGGTTTTTTGCAGAACCCCCTGCTTTTCGATGTGCCATAGTATGAGAAAATAATAATCTATGCTATACTAATAAAAGATTATAAAATCAATGATACACCAAATTGAGAAAAAAAGCAATACCTCCATACCTATGTATGTCTGAATACAATAATACCCCGAAACAAATCATATATATGCGATATTTTGTCTATATAATAGGCTGTTTTACGTGTTATTTGGCTGGTATGTATGTACAGAGTATTTCTCGGTCTTCATTACCGTTTCGTATTGAATATCCTCCATTGGTCTCGCAGGCTACGGTGTATATACCGCACAATCTTCAAAAAAATATCACAAATAATACAGTATCAAAATCTGTTGATAATCAAGTAGGGCAGTATGTAGCATCAAAAAACGGGAGCAAGTATTATCCTGTAAGTTGTAAGAGTGCATCCAGAATTAAACCAGAAAATCAGGTATTTTTTACTACACCTTCAGATGCAGAGCAAGCAGGGTATAGTTTCTCTGATCAATGTAGTCCAGTAAATTAGTATTTAATTTTAAAATAAAGAGTGATATACTATAGTATATAAAAGATTTTTTATGATTTCATTATTACGATTACATGTCAATAGGGGAGTAGTCTTGTTGCTCGTTACGGTGAGTATTGTTTTTTTTATATCAAAATTAACACATACGCCATATTTTATTTTTCCCAAAGACACAGAAATACTTGAATCATTAGATAGTACAACTGCTCATAATGTACCAGAATCAGTACAGCAAGATTCCTATAAAAATACAGAATTAACTATATCAAAAAAATTATCTCTTTCTGCATTAAATGTTTATACATTAGTTAATAATGAAAGAAAAATACATAATCTAGAACCTCTTGAAATTAGTGAAAGTCTTACTCAATCATCATTATCAAAATCAGGTAATATGTTCGATAATCAATATTTTAGCCATAACGATTTACAGGGTAGAAATTTTAGTTACTTTGTTGATAATACTAGTTTTGATTATATAAAAATTAGTGAAAATTTAGCAATGGGTGATTTTGATTCAGCTCAAGACGTTGTTGACGCATGGATGAAAAGTTCAGGACATAGAAAAAATATATTAGACCCTGTATATACCGTGACTGGTATCACTGTAGAGTCTGGGTATATGTTTGGGAAAAAAACATATATCATTGTACAGCACTTTGGAAAGTCCAGGCTTGCATGTCCTGCTATTGATAATGGTTTAAAAAACAGTATTGCTGATATGACCAAAGCAGGTGTTATGTTATACAAAGAAATTGAAAACCTTGACCGGGAGATTGGTAAGGTTACCGATAATTCTGTTATTAATATATTTGAAAAAGAACTCAAGAATAAAAAAGACACATATAATAAGATGGTCGATAATCTTGCAGTGATGGTTGAGAAGTATAACAATCAAGTAACTAATTTTGAAAAGTGTAGAAACTAGCTATTATAATAAATATATATAATACAAGACTATATTATATTAATGTTACAAAAGATATATTGTGGGACAATTAGGTATTTTTAAACCCTTTTATATATAAACATAATAAAACCAGGCATATTGCCTGGTTTTATTTTATCTCTTCTCCTCCCTATTACTTTCTCTTGTGTTTTGACCGTTCTGATTCTGTTAGATATTGTTTACGGATACGAACATTTTTTGGAGTGATTTCTAGGTATTCATCTTCTTGGATTAATTCTAGTCCTCGTTCAATAGTTACCGTGATCGGTGGAATGAGCATAATCATGTCATCTGTTCCTGACGCACGCATGTTGGTGAGCTGCTTCCCTTTACATGGGTTTACGATCATCTCGTCACCTTTTGCGGTATTTCCAATAACCATTCCTTCGTAAACTTCAATATTAGGTCCTACATATAATGTTCCACGTTCTTGTAGGTTTCCTAATGAGAATCCTAATACTTTACCAGATTCCATAGATGTCATTGATCCAAAGTTTTTGCGAGTAATAACCCCTGCGTAATCTTTGAATCCAGTAAATTGACTTGCCATAATTCCCTCACCTTTTGTATCGATCATGAACTGACTACGGTATCCGAATAGTCCACGTGTAGGTCCTTCGAATATCATACGAACGGTTGCATCGTTGATTTTCATGTCTGCCATAATGAATCCACGAGTACCTAGTTTTTCGATAACCATTCCTTGGAATTCTGATGGTACGTCAATAGTTACACTTTCGTATGGTTCTGTTTTTACGCCATCAATCTCTTTGATAATAGCTTGTGGTTGTGATACCTGCATTTCAAATCCTTCACGTCGCATGTTTTCCAGAAGAACCGCAATATGCATTTCTCCTCGTCCAAATATTTTAAATCCTTCTACAATACGTGTAGGGTCTGCATCAAAGTTTACACGCAATCCTACGTTTATTTCCAATTCTTTTTCTAGGCGTTCTTTGATTTGTCGTGTTGTTACGAATTTTCCTTCACGTCCTGCAAATGGACTATTGTTTACCAATAGATCCAATTGAATAGTTGGTTCGTCTACAGTAATAGCAGGCAACGGTTCTGCATTATTGTCAATAGATACTGTTTCACCAATATAAATATCTGCAATTCCTGAAATCATTACAATGTCCCCTGCTATTGCTGATTCTACTTCAACACGTTTTGTTCCTTCAAAGGTAAATAGTTTTGTTATTTTACCTGTACGTGCCTCCCCTGTTGGTTGTTTAACAGTTACGGTTTGACCATTTTTAATGATTCCTTCATATACACGTCCGATACCTAAACGTCCCAGGAAATTATCATATGCAAGATTAAATGGTTGCATACGAAATGGTTTTTCTGTGTCGTTCGCTGCAGCAGGGACTTTTTCAAGTATCACATCAAGCATTGCTGACATATCTGACCATTCTCCATCTGCGGTTTTCTTTGATACTCCGTCACGTCCGATAGCGTAGATGGTTGTAAAATCTAATTGTTCATCAGTAGCGCCAAGCTCCATAAACAGTTCAAAAACTTCATCATGGGCACGATGTACATCTGCCCCTGGTTTGTCTATTTTGTTTAATACGAGAATTGGTCGGAGTCCAAGTTCCAGAGATTTTTTCAATACGAAACGTGTTTGAGGCATAGGACCTTCTTGGGCATCTACGATGAGCAGTACTGAATCAATACTACGGAGTACACGTTCTACTTCTGATCCGAAATCCGCGTGACCTGGTGTGTCTACAATGTTGATTTTTGTATCACGATAAAACACTGACGTGTTTTTCGCATAGATGGTAATACCACGCTCCATTTCAAGCGCATTGTTGTCCATAGATACTCCTTCTTCGCGCATACCACAAAATTCCAATATTTTATCGGTCAGAGTCGTTTTCCCATGGTCTACGTGGGCGATGATAGCAATGTTTCTAATTTCCATAATAAAAGTAAGTAGATAAATAATAATTACCGACACACTCTACATGAAAAAATCTATTTTGTCCAATAAAAACCCCTAATAAAATTATATTAGGGTATTTTTGTATTTGTATGATAAAGAAATTAATACCAGGGAAATATAATATTGCCTGCTATTTTTGCTGTTCTCTGCCAGGATGATTGTGAATTGAATATTATAGGAACCATTTGTCCATTTTTGTATTCATATACATCTTGGATTGATTGTACTTGTGGTTGATACGTCATATTATTACTATTGTAATAGTAGTTGGATAAGGTATCATTCAATGGTGGACACGTGCATATTTCTGGAATAATGCACTTATTATTAGTTGTCTTTTTAAGGTTTTCATATTCTGCCCTTGTTAAAACAACTTCGAAATAATGTCTTACAGTGTCTTCATTACAGTTGATCTCTGTTTGTGCAGATATGGTAGTTGAAAAACTAAAAAAAGTGATTAAAAAATAGATAAATAATTTCATAAAAAATAGTATTTTTTTTTTGATAAAAAACTGGAAGCCAATTCCTAATCTATTATACACGAATTATTATATTTGTCAATAGTATTGACCCTAGTTTTCCATAGGTTGTTACCTTTTTACAAAATTCCACAATAGTGTATACTGGGGTTATATTATGCCAAAAACAGCAAAAAAAATAGTAAATAAAGCCCAAAAAGACCCCTTGCAAAGTGTAAAAGGTATGCGAGATATATCAGGGGATGATTTTTATGCTATCCAAGGGTTTATTGAAAAAGCTCAAGAAGTAGCTGAATATTATGGTTTTAAGCCTTTTGAAACCCCTGTCATGGAATATGCGTCAGTATTTACTACCGCTATTGGAGAAGGTACTGATGTTGTTGATAAAGAAATGTATAGTTTAAAAACCAAGGGTGGTGATATATTAGCACTCCGTCCTGAACATACTGCGGGAACCATGCGTGCATATATCGAACACGGTATGTCTTCCCTGTCTCAACCTGTTCTTATCTATCACTATGGTCCTGTATTTCGTCATGATACGCCACAAAAAGGCCGTTATCGACAGTTTACTCAGTTTGACCTGGATGCGTATGGATCTGAAAAGAGTATTGTTGACGCACTATTAGTACGTACAGCGTATACTATATTACAAGAATCAGGAGCAAAAAAACTGTCGGTAGATATCAACAGTATTGGTGATAAGGAATGTCGTACTAAAATACTGAAAGAATTGACTGCGTATTACAAAAAACATCAAAAAGATCTTCCTGCTGTCGACCGAGAGCGATTAATAAAAAATCCCCTTCGAATATTAGACAGTAAAGATCCAAAAACAATCGAGATTAACAAAGGGGCACCAAGTATTATTGGATGTTTATGTTCTGATTGTAAAAAACATTTTAATGAAGTCCTGAAATATTTAGAAGAAATGAATATTCCGTACACCGTTAATAATAATTTGGTACGAGGATTGTCATACTACACACGAACTGTTTTTGAAATCATGGAAGAAATTCCTAACGAAGACGGTACAACCCGATCATTAACTATCTGTGGTGGTGGTCGTTATGATTCACTTGCAAAACAACTAGGTGGCAAGAAAGATATTCCTGCAGCAGGGATATCATTTGGTGTTGATCGTGTGATTACTGCATCGTGGTGGGCGGGATTGAAACCACGTATTATTGATGAACCAAAAGCATATTTCATACAGTTCGGATTGGAAGCAAAATTAAAAGCACTCAACGTATTGGAAATCATGCGCAAAGTGAAATTCCCTGTAATCCAAGCTATTGCAAAGGATAAACTGGGTGCACAATTGGGTCATGCAGAAAACCTTGGAGTAAAATATGTATTTATTTTAGGACAACGTGAGGCAATTGATAATACGGTTATTATAAAAAACATGGAAAATAGACATCAAGATATTGTAAAGATTTCTGAACTAACAAGTTATTTGAAAAAAATAAAATAATCTTTTCACAAAAACACTCGTTAAATATAATTAGCGAGTGTTTTTGTTTGTATCTAGATTCATGTTTGTGATATACTATTACATATGACAGTCTTTAATGATGAAGAACAAAATAAGAGATTGGACGAAGTACGTGCAATCCAAGAAGAATCATCGACACAGAAGCAGGCAAAGGATATGAAGATTCCTTATATTAATCTTGCAGGGCTGGGTATTAATATGGATGCATTAAAATTAGTTGATGAAACCGTGTCACGTGAATCTCTGGTGGTATGTTTTGCCATGGTTGGGAAAAATGTTTCAGTTGCCGTAAAATCTCCTTATCGTGCAGAAACATTAAATGTGTTAAACGATTTGGAAAATCGTGAATATGTAACAACAGTATATCTGGCATCTACTGCAAGTTTAGAAAAAGCATGGGCACGCTATGCAGATATTTCTAATACGACGTATAGTCGTCAGGGACTTTTGGATATATCTCCTGTTGAGTTGGAAAAATTAGCAAATGAAATACATAGTAATGATGATATTGGTACTCGTTTACATGAAGTATTAGAAAGTAAAGATACACATAAAACATCTCATATTATGGAGATTATTTTTGGTTCAGCAATTGGAACAAAAAGTTCTGATGTGCATATCGAACCAGGTGAAGAACATGCACGATTACGTTTTCGTCAAGATGGAGTATTGCAGGATATTCTAGAATTTCCTTTGGATATATACCATCAATTAAACTCACGTATAAAACTGTTGTCTGAAATGAAAATCAGTAACAGTGTGATCGCGCAGGATGGACGGTTTTCTATTAATTACAAAACTATTGAAATCGAAATTCGTACCTCTTTGATTCCGGGACCATATGGAGAATCTATTGTTATGCGTATTTTAAATCCCGAGGGTCTTACGGTTGATTTTGCTGGACTTGGGTTTGATCCGTTCTTGTTTGAAAAATTACAAGAAGAAATCAAGAAACCAAATGGTATGATATTGACCACAGGTCCTACGGGATCTGGAAAAACAACAACCTTGTATTCAATATTAAAAACTATTTACTCTCCAGAAATAAAAATTCTTACCATTGAAGACCCTATCGAATATCACCTACCAGGAGTTACTCAGACACAAACAGATAGTGAAAAAGGCTATGATTTCAGTAATGGTTTGCGAGCAGCACTCCGTCAGGATCCTGATGTTGTGATGGTTGGAGAAATACGTGACAAAGAAACTGCAACAACGGCTATTAATGCATCTCTTACCGGACATCTTGTGTTATCTACACTCCACACTAATAATGCTGCTGGCGCTATTCCCCGTATGATAGAATTGGGTATTAACCCGCGAATATTACCTGACGCATTAACTGTTTGTATGGCGCAGCGATTAGTACGCAGATTATGTACTGGGTGTAAAAAACCGTATACATTAACAAGTGAACAAGAAATAATGGTGCGTAATATTATTAAAAATGCAGAGTTTCATAAAAAACCATTAACACAACACCATATCACTAGTGATATGCAGTTTAATATTTATACGAATGGTGATGGATGTGAGACCTGTGGTATGAAGGGATATAAGGGTCAGGTTGGATTATATGAGGCAATTTTAATTGACGATAAAATTACTGATATTATTGCAAAAAATCCATCAGAACGAGACATCCGACGTGGTTCTACTCATCAAGGAATTTTTACTATGGCAGAAGATGCTATGGTAAAATTGATTGCAGGTGTTACAAGTTTATCAGAAATAGAAAGTGTTGTTGATTTAACTGAAGATATACATGATCAAGAAAATAATGATAGTGTATCAAAAAAAATACAAGAAGAGCATGATATAGAAAACCCTGCTTTAGAAACAATAAACAATCTGTCTGTATCTTCAGAACACACACTCTCCCCTGTTGATGAAATAAAAGCATTGGTAAATTATTTAAAATTACTAGAATCACAGCAAGACAAAGATCCTGGAGTAGATGCTCATGATGATATTGATAATGTTGAAAAAATAATTATTAATCTATTAAAGAAAAATGATTTAACTCAACTATTATCTGAAAATATTGCACTACATCAAACAGATCAAGAGATTGCTATGATTATGAATAAATTATCTATACTGAAAAAACACCAAAGTAATCATCCTGATGCAGGTATTGCACACCATCTGGAGCAAGTAAGAAATACCATAGAAAAACTATTACCGAAAGAGTGACAACATATATCAATATGTTAACATAGTAAAGACCGCGAAGATTGTTCCCTAAAAGTGAACAGCCGATATCAGTCAATGATAGCCAGGTCCGAAGTTCTCAATTCTGAGGGCTTTTGTTTTGTAAAAAATAACACACAAAAAAGCTCACTATGTGAGCTTTTTTGTGTGTTATTTTTTAATCAATTAATATTGAAAGCATCCACATGATAATTGACATGATAAATGATCCAATAAATGCTGCTGATATAGTCTGTACATCGAATCCATTTACAAAATATCCTACTAACCAGAACAAGAATGCATTTATTAAAAATCCAAAAAGTCCTAAAGTAACAATATTTATAGGAAATGCAAGGATTTGCAATAATGGTTTCAAAGTAATATTAATAATAGCGAATACAATACCTGCGATGAGTGCAACAGTAAATGAATTTACGGTAATACCTGCTACCATGTACGAAATTACTATTAATGCAGTCGCACTTCCGAGTAGTTTTAAAATTAATTTAATCATAAAAAATAATTATAAACTATATGTTTAGGCTTTTAATATTTCATCAATAACCATTTTTACATCATCTCCTGCTGCCTTTCCTTTTAATTCTTTCATGAATACCCCTGTGATCATACCTGATTTTGATGCGTCCATATCCCCCATTTCTGCAATCTTTGGAACGATATATGCCCTGATTTCATCAGTGGTCATAAGTGTCGGGAGATATTCTTCTAAAATTGTTAATTCTGCCTGTTCATCGGTTGCTAGATCTGCACGACCTGCATCATTAAATTGACTAATAGAATCTTTGCGGCGTTTTGCTTCACGAGTAATAACAGCGAGAACCTCGTCATCAGTTAAGGTGTCTTGAGGTGTTCTTTTTGTTGCTACTAATTCATTAGTAAATGCACTAGATAACCCACGAATAACCGTTACACGAACACTATCACCTGATTTCATTGCATCTTTAAGAGACTCTTTTATAGTTTGTTGTAATGACATAATAATTTTGATTATTTATTAATATACCTATATACTAGCATATATGACTACAGAAATCACTATCTTGATTATTCTCGGAATATTTGTTCTGATATTATTGATATATATAGCATTTTTCAAGAATAATGAATTGCCAGAAACAAAACAGGATGACACAGGGTTGAAACTGATTCTCCAACAGCTAAACGAGGTAAATCGTACCGTAGATCAAAAACTGACAGACGTTAGTAATACATTAGACAAAAAAATGGATCGTTCGTCAGATATAGTGCAAAAATCACTTGAACATCAGATGTCCGAATCACAAAAACAATATTCTGATTCACAACGAATTATCCAAGAAATCACTCGTGAATTAGTAGAAGTAAAAGAAGGAAATAAACAAGTGAGATCATTTGCAGATCAGTTACAATCCTTGCAAGATATTTTAAAAAATCCAAAACAAAGAGGTATTTTAGGTGAATATTATTTGGAAACACTTTTGAAAAATATCATGCCCCCTGGTAGTTTTGAAATGCAATATAAATTGGGTAAGAATGATGACGGTAATGATCTTATTCCTGATGCAGTGGTATTCATACGTGAAAAAATTATTCCTATTGATTCAAAATTTTCTTTGGAAAATTACAATCGTATCACTGAAACATCCGACCTTTTGGAAAAAGCTCGTTTAGAAAAATTGTTTGTAAATGATTTGAAAAGTCGTATTACTGAAACAGCAAAATATGTTCGCCCAGATTTAGGAACGATGGACTTTGCGTTTATGTTTATACCCCACGAGGCTATTTATTATGATTTACTTATTAATAAAATCGGTGGTATAGCGGATGATAATGAAAACCTGATACAACGTGCTGCTGGTAAATACCGTGTTATTATTGTCTCCCCTACTAGTTTTTTGGCTTATTTGCAAACTGTATTACAAGGACTCAAAGCACTTCAAATCGAAGAAAAAGCAACAGAGATTATGAAGCATGTGGGTGAACTGGGGCGACATATTAAATCTTATGAAGAATACCATGGTAAATTAGGTAATAATCTGAATACTGTGGTAAACCAGTATAATTTGTCATCAAGAGAATTGAAAAAAATAGACAAAGATGTATTACGTATTACAGGAGAATCAGCAGGAATTGAAATAGAATTGTTGGATAAACCTGATAGAGAGGATTAAGTTGCATTTTTTGCAAGATATGATATAGTATACGGGTTCAAACACTTTACCATCCTTGGATGGTAATATCGCGGGGTTGAGTAAAGGTAGCTCGTTGGGCTCATAACCCAAAGGCGCCCGTTCGAGTCGGGCCCCCGCAACACTGGTGTAATTTATTACACCAAACAAAAAATCTCCCTTTGGGAGATTTTTTGTTGTTCCTATTCATAACCTATAAATACTTAATATGACAAATATTCAGTATTTATATTATGTGAATAATTTATTTAATAAGAGTATATCTGTTTGATCCTGACCAACCTTTTAATCCGTTACCGAATTTCTTTCTTAAAAGGTCGGTCATATTGTCAAGAAATTCATTTACAAAAGTAAAAGGTACTTTTTCTTCATTGATTTTTGGATCGTAAATAAAACAAAGACGAAATTCTTGATCACCAGCTCCTTGGATAAATAATTTTAAAAATTTATCATCTTGAGCAAATTCTTGTGCAACAGTAGTAATTTCTTCAAGGGTTACTTTACTAGTAAAATGAAAATGGCCGCTCATATGAGCTGGTGTTTGTGTTTGCATAATATAAAAAGGGATTGGATTGGATAAAATGGGAAATGAAAGGAAAAAGAATATTATATCATATTTATAATAAAAATCAAATATATTTGCTTTTTATATCAATTTTGCATCTCTGAATACATACTCGAAATTCTTGCGGGCAATTTCTTTGTCACGTTCTGAAAGATGAAATTCCATGCCTTCGTGGGCGATACGGTTACGAATCTTGTGAGCATCCCAAGCAATATCTAATGCAGGAAAATATTGTTTATTTATATTTTTCATACGTTCACCCAGATTTGATCCTGGATATCCCAGGGTAAATATAAATTCATCTAACATGGTATCTGCTTCGATGATTGCAATACGCCAATCAGATTCTGATGGAGATGCAAATAATTTTTCTATTTTATTCCAGCGTTCTTGTTCCGGTGTTAGTTTTGGTAAATCTTCGGGTTTAATAAAATGATTCTTATATTTTTCTTCATCGGCACGTTTAAGGTCTATGAGACGTAATTTTACATATACAACCGTTGCAAATAATATAATAAATAAAATAGTTATCAGAGTTTTTATCCCACTCAAAATCTGCCCCAGTCCCCCATACTGTAGTGCGTATTGTAGATTTGATATAGTATCAGGCATATCTGTTATAGTATAATGTTTTTTTTATTTTTTGCCAAACAAAAACCCCTATATAGAGGGTTTATTGTGACAATCTTTGATCGATACGATTAATATCTCGTGGGAACAATGTTGCTTCTTTGACGTTTTCTATACCAAGGAATTTTTGCGTCAATCGTTCAAGTCCCATACCGATACCTCCGTGCGGAGGAATACCATATTTGAAAGCCATGAGATAAAAATCGAATTTTTCAGGATCTAATCCTTTAGATTTTATTTTTTCTACTAACATTTCATAATTATGTACGCGCTGACTACCTGAAACAATTTCTACTCCACGGAATAATAAATCGAAACTTTTTGTCATACCTGCATCTGCCATATCCTCCATAGTATAAAACGGTCGTTTAGATACTGGATAATGTGTTACGAATACGAAATCACTATTCAAATGTGTTGCAGCGTATTCACATAACCATCGTTCGTCCTCTGGTTCAAGATCCGGTTCACCAATAATGTCTTTACCTGTTTCTTTCTTGATTAGTTCTTGAGCTTCGAGTAGTTTCATCACCGGAAAACTATCAGGTGTTTTAGGTAATTGCATACCAAAATAGTTTATTTCTGTTGATGCTTTTTCTTCTACTGAATGAACCATATATTTCAAAGTATTTTGAATCATGTGCATCACATCAGTATGGTCGTTAATAAACGCCATTTCAAAATCGAGCATAGTCATTTCGTTCAAGTGCCGTGATGTTGCATGTTTCTCTGCTCGGAATTGTGGTCCTGTCGTATATACTCGTTCATATACTCCTGCCATCATTTGTTTGTAGAGTTGCGGACTGGTAGATAGATATGCTGGTTGATTATATAAATATTCAAGTTTAAATACCCCTGCTCCTCCTTCGGCATCTCCTCCTACGATACGAGGTGCTTGAAATTCAGTAAACCCTTGAGAATTTAAATATTCACGAAAAGCATTCAAAATAACAAATTGTGTTTTAAAAATAGCTTGTTCTCGTTCACGTCTCAATGTATACGGACGATAATCAAGTAATGTGTCGAGATTTATTTCTGCGTCCATCGTAAATGGTAAATCTGTATTAGTTGAAATAATCTCCATACCGGTAACCTCTAGTTCTATATTTCCGTTTTGTTTGTCAGCTTGGATATTTTTTTCTGGCCTTGCATTTACATTTCCTGTTACTGATACTACATATTCTGTGTTTGATTGTTTTGCAATTTCCATTGCAGGACTGTTTGGTAATACCACACCTTGTACGGTTCCACTGCGATCACGAAAATCAAAAAATACCATTTTACCCTGGTCTCGTCTCACCGATACCCAGCCATTAATAGTAACAGTAGTACCAGTATGATTTACTAAATCTTCTATCATTGTTCTGTTTGTCATATAGAAACATGCTAGCATATTTTTTAACAAATTAAAACCGCCTTATTGGCGGTTTTAATTTGTTATTTAATGGTCCATCCATCTATTAAATATTGATCAAGTTTCTTGTATTTTACTTCTTGGATTTCACCATTTTTTGTTATGATAATACGGTCATTTTGGCCGTATTTTGTGCCTTGTGTATTGGTAGTAGGAATTGATACCGTAACAGGTTTTAATTCGCTTATAGGGGCATTTTCGTTCATTTGCGCGGTATTAAGCGACATGATAATGTTCGCTGTTTGACGCAATAGGTTTGATTCTAATTCTCGGAACATATGAAGTCCTTCACGTTTATATTCTACTAACGGTTCACGTTGTCCGTACGAACGTAGGTTCACTGATGAGCGTGCGTGTTCCATCATTTCCAAATGATCCATCCATAACTGATCAATGACAGATAATAATACCTGACAGAAAACATGAGTAAATTTTTCACCCAGTTCAGTTTGTATTGTTTCAAATTTCGCTAATTGTTCCGGGGACAGTGATTCGATTATTGTTGTTTTAGTGTTTGTAACATACTCTGGGTCTTCGGACAGTATTTTATAACGACGTTCATAGATAGAATTACGTTGAGTAGCTAATACATCATCATAAGCCAGGGTGTCTTTACGAGAATCAAAATGAAATCCTTCTATTTTCATCTGTGCTCCTTCCAGTTGTTTACTGATAAAACCGTGTTGAATAGCTTCATCTGCAGGTATACCAAGTTTTCCTATCATACCTTTTACTTTATCGCCTCCGAATACACGAACCAGGTCGTCTTCGAGTGATACGTAAAACTGTGTTTCTCCCGGATCTCCTTGTCGTCCTGAACGTCCACGGAGTTGGTTATCAATACGACGAGCTTCGTGACGTTCAGTACCGATAACAAATAATCCCCCACGAGATTTAATATCTTCATAGGCATCTTTATCAAAAGGAATACCTCCTAGTTTTATATCTACCCCACGTCCTGCCATGTTGGTTGCAACAACTACAGATTTTGCGCGACCTGCCTGGGCGATTATTTCTGCTTCACGATCATGATTTTTTGCATTCAATACTTCATGTGGAATACCTTCATTTTTTAGATAGCTTGAAATAACTTCATTATTTTCAATAGAAACAGTACCGACCAGTACTGGCTGACCCTTGTCGTATAATTTACGAACATGTTTTGCAAGTGCACGGTATTTCCCATCGCGTGTTTGATAAATGAGGTCATTGTGGTCCATACGTGCAACAGGTCTATATGTTGGGATTTCTACTACTTCGAGATTATATACTTTGAAAAATTCTTCTGCTGATGTTTTTCCTGTTCCTGTCATACCAGCTAATTTTTTATATAATTTGAAATAGTTTTGATAAGTTACTGATGCTGCAGTACGAGATTCTTGTTTTATAGTGACTCCTTCTTTAGCTTCTAATGCTTGATGTAATCCATCTTGATATCTGCGACCATCCAGTACACGTCCAGTGAATTGGTCTACAATTAATACTTCCCCTCCACGAACCAGATATTCATTGTTTATAGTGAATAATGCCTCTGCGCGTAGTGCTGTTTCTAAATGATGGATGAGTTTTATGTTTTCACTGGTGTAGAGATTATCTACGTTTAACAGTTGTTCTGCACGAGTAATACCTGCTTCAGTCAGTGAAATTGCTTTTTGTTTTTCATCTACTGTATAATCAGTGTCACGATGCATTGTTCGGGCAATATCTGCAAATGTTTTATAGAGATCTTCTGCTGTATTTCCCGGTGTAGACATGATGAGCGGTACACGGGCTTCGTCAATTAATACGGAATCAACCTCATCAACAATAGCAAAAAAATGTCCTCCTTGAACCATGCCATCTAAACTATTCTGCATATTGTCACGCAAATAATCAAAACCAAACTGTGTGTTTGTTCCGTATACTACGTCGCATGCATATGCAGTTTTTTTATCTACGGTTTCTAAAAATTCTGGAAAAACTTTGAAAGCTTCCATTTCATCGATATCCGCAGGGATTTCACGGTCGGGGTTATAGATAAATGATTTTCCATCATTGATAATACCAACAGATAGTCCCAAGAAACGATATACTTGACCCATTAGTTCCCCGTCACGTCGTGCAAGATAATCATTCACAGTAACGATATGTACACTATTGCCAGTAATTGCATTAAGATACGCTGGTAATGTTGCTACCAGTGTTTTTCCTTCTCCTGTGCGCATTTCGGCGATTTTACCATGATGAAGTGTAATTCCCCCAATGATTTGTACATCATAATGACGTTCGTTCAGGGTTCGTTTTCCTGCTTCACGGGCCAAAGCAAAAGCCCTGGGTAATAGCTGTTCCAGTGTTTCACCTGCGGTATAACGATCACGGAGTTTCTGTGTTTCTTTGGGAAAATCAGTATCTGATAAAAGAACAATTTCTGGTTCGAGATTGTTTACTATAGTTACTATGGGTGCCAATGATTTAATATATCGACTAGATTCGTCTCCGAATATTTTTGTGAGAAATTGTTTCATAGAATAACGAGAGTATAGCATAAAAAACAAAAAACCGGAACCTAGGTTCCGGTTTTTTGTGCGTCATTATTTACGACGAACAACTTTCTTTGCTGTTTTTTTAACAGCTTTTTTCGCTACTTTTTTAACAGCTTTTTTAGCTACCTTTTTAGCTACTTTTTTAACAACTTTTTTAGCAACTTTCTTTGCTGCTTTTTTCGCTACTTTTTTCATTGCCATATAATTGAGATAAAATAAGTTTGATGATAATCATAACCAAGATGATTCGACCAATCCCATGTTCACGCGAGGTCTCGTGCGATTACAGGGAAACTGTTTCATCTCTTGATACTATTATCAAACTTTTTTTATTTTTGTACAAGTATTTTATATTTATAAAAAAATAAAACTGTGGAAAACTTTTGTTGCATTATTCTCTATTTCGTGCGAATATAAGAATATGAAAATAACTATTCAAGAAAAAATTTATAAATCTCTCGCTCATATTGGTAGGTTACAGATCGTAAAATATTTAAAGACAATGAAATATGCAACGGTTACAAAAATATCCGAAGTTACTAATATATCAATTAAAACAACATCAAAACATTTGCAGATATTAGAATCTAGTGGAATATTACATACAGAGCGTCAGGGTGTATCAGTATATTATTCAATAAAAAAACCATTATCTCCATTGGTTCGTGCAATTATTAACTTTTTATAAAATTAAATTAATATATTTATTTATAAAAGAAAAATCCCGTAAGGGATTTTTCTTTTTCAACACGCCGTATTGGTCGGCGGGTGCGAGCTCCAAACAAACGTTCTATGTGAGTGCAGTCGCCGACCAATACGACGTACTGCATTACCTACAAGCATAGCGTTATGTACAAGAAAAGTCAATTAAAAAAATAAATAAAAATCCCTTTCGGGATTTTTATTGCTTCATCATAAGCCGAATTCTGTGCGTATAAATACGTATAGACATTTATCTGCGATACCTGTTACCAGGTACCTGTAGCGACTCTCCCTTAGATTTCTCTTTAGGCACGGTCTTGCACACGGGTAAGGATTTAGCCGTTTCACCTATATGTTGCCATATAGCTCATCCACATGGGATATCTAGTCTTTCGACGTTGACGTCTCTGCTCGCACCTGTACAGTTACCTGTCGTGGGTATTACCCACTACCTATCTGGAGTAAACCAGGATGTGTTCGGACTTTCCTCAGAATAGTTACCTATCCCGCGTCTATAGATGAACCAAAATAAATATACTATATAAAAAAGTATTTGACAATACTATATTAATATGATACGTTGTAATAAATTAAATCGTAACATTATGAATTTACGGGTACCTTTCAATAAAAAAAGTGGATACTTTTATATTACTAATAGTATTTCGATTCATTCCGATAAAATTTACTCTCAGGTAGAGGGTATTAATTACACAATTTCTCTTTACAACACTCAAAAGATTTGCCATGTTTGGGCGGGTGTATTAATAGAAATGATCTTAAAACTCGAAATTCAGGTCTATGAAAGATATCCTCTTGAACCAATTGAAGCTTTTGAGGATAGAAAAAAAGATATTGAAACCTTTATCTTTAATACATTAACTGAATTTAAGATGTTAAAAATTCGTGACGGTTCACCGTTTAAAAATTAGTATTATAAAAAAAGCCTGCAACTCTTGCAGGCTTTTTTTATAATAATTTATCCTTCACAGTTTATACAGATTCCATCGTCAGCAACCAATACTTTTGGTTTTGATGTTTCTTTTTCTTGTAATTTTTTGCGTCCGAACTGTTGTGCTGCGTTCATACTATGTTGGTAATAGAGTGTCTTCACACCTTTTTCCCATGCATAGAGATATAATGCATTAAGGTCTTTGGTGGCGATACTTGGATCAATCATAAGGTTTAGTGATTGCGCCTGATCGATAAACTCTTGACGTTCGGCAGCCTGTTCAATAATTACTCGCTGATCTATTTCACTAAATGTATGGAATACAGATTTTTCATGACTTGTCAGAAAATCCAGGTGCTGGACTGATCCGTCATGATCACGGATACTGGTCCATGTTTCTGAATTATTTTGACCTTTTTCATCGAGGAGTTTTTCCAAGGTTGGGTTTTTAATCGTTACTTTTATCTTGTCTACGTCTTTTACAAAACAGTTTGACATAAATGGTTCAATGCCTTGTGAAACTTGCCCCAAAATAAACGCCGATGAAGTAGTTGGTGCAATAGCAAGTAATGTAGTATTGCGGCGACCATATCCCTTGAGAATTTCTGGCTCACCATAATCTATAGCTAATTGCGCTGATGCAGCGTAGGCTCTATCATGGATGAGTTTAAATATTTCTTTATTTAAATCATAAGCCTCCTTGTCCTCCATAGCGATATTATTTTCTTGTAAAAATGTATGCCATCCCAAAACTCCCATACCAAGTGCTCTGTGTTCACGTGCAAATTTATATGCTCGCTGCATAAAATAAAATGCTGAATGTTTTTTAGGATCTTCGTGATCACGGAGTGCCTCAAGTCGCTCAAGGAAACTTGAGATAACTGTATCCAAAAACATAACCAATGTTTCTACTGCGTCGGTGTCTTTCCATTCATGGTAATGACGCAGATTTAGTGATGACAGACAACATACAAAAGATATTTCATCACTGGTCGGTAATGCGATTTCAGAACATAGATTACTTCCGTGTATTTTCATTTGTTTATCTTTGTATACATCAACCGTATTGTTATTTACCGTATCGGTAAAAAATATATATGGATAACCAATTTCTGTACGACGTTGTATTACTTTTGCCCATATTCTGCGTTTTTCTTGATCTCCAGCTACCATATCCTGTAGCCATTTATCAGTAACGGTTACTGCATAGGTTGATTCCTGAATTGGGTGGCCTTCTTTACCAATATTTAAAAACTCATCAATATCACCATGCTCCACAGGTAAATATGGG
>CAZGCO010000003.1:0-6911 GCA_964524475.1 uncultured Candidatus Saccharibacteria bacterium | reverse complement strand
CGAACAGTTCCCTGACTGACGATGTTAATTAAATTATCAAAGAGCTCCATAAAATGGACTGCTCCTGATGAATGTCCGTTACCGTCAATCACTGAACCACGCGGACGAACGTCTCCAAAATGTCCTGCTGTCCCCCCACCATATTTGGTCATCATACCTACTTCTGCCTGCGTATAGAGAATACGTGACATGTCATCGGCAATATAGCTAGAAAAACAACTAATCGGGAGTCCGCGCGATAGTCCATAGTTCGTCCAAATAGGGGTTGCCAGAGAATAATAACCTTTTGACATATAGTCATAGAATTTATCTGCAAATCCTGGTTTTCCTAGGTATTTTTCAGCAGTATTGGCGATATCTCGTATTCGGTCTTCGGCTGGTTGTCCGTTCATGAGATAGTCTTTGGCTAGGAATTTTCTACTGTTTTCGTTGAGCCAGTACATAATAGTTGTTTTTTGATAAAATTAATAATTAAAAGAGATCGTCACTGGTAATACTTTTACCTTTTTTGTTATAGTTGATAGATTTTTTATTAAAGAAATCTCCGTGTTTTGTAGCAATTACTTCATCATAAAACCATTCAGATTGTTCAAGGAGTGTATCATCGGTCGTAAATATTTTTTCAATATCAATACTTTCCAATGAATTATTAAATCGTTTTTTAATAAATTCCAATACTACTGCCTGCGGCATATATTCTAATTCCCCTTTTTCAAAAATCCATTCCACTACTTTTTTCTCTGCTTAATATGATTCACGACAAAGTGTTACGATAGTGACTTCAAAGTCAAAAATTGTGAAAACAAAGAAACATGTTCAATAAACAGTGAAAAAAGTAGTATTGATTGACTATATTCTCTATTGTCTTCACTACGTGCATTTTTAAGTGCTTTTTCCAAGTAGTTCACACGGTCCATGAGTGCAGGAATAGATGATATAGTTTCAAAATCTTCATTAAGTCCCAATATTTCAAGCAGGTGTGAGTACGCATCAGTGTGACGAACCTCACTTTCTGCAAATGTTGCTCCTACTGCACCGATTTCTGGTTTTGGCATTTTTTTATAAATATCACCCCAGAATGTTTTTACGGCAACTTCGATTTGTGCAATAGCAAGCATCGTATTTTTAATAACATTTCGTTCTGCGTCAGTTACGTGAACTTTGAAATCCTGAACGTCACTAACGAAATTAAATTCAGTATGAATCCAATATGAATGTCTGACCGCATCTGCATATTCATATAACTCTGGATATTCATATGGTTTTAAATAAAGCCGTTTTTTAAAAATATCCCGATTACGTTCTTTGTTACGTTCTTGTCGATATAAAATGTATGACTTTGCAATTTCAAAATCACCTTGTTGTGCTATTACTCGTTCTACAATGTCTTGAATATGTTCAACTTCTGGTACACATTGCTCTCCTTCCGCTGTTATATTGTCACAATGGTATTCCAACTGGCGAACAACCTGGTTCGTTAGTTTTTCAAGGTCCGCATCAAATAATGGTTTATCATTAGCAATATATGCACGGGCAATAGCACTGGTAATACGTGCTGGGTCAAAGGCAACAACTGCGCCACTGCGTTTTTTGATGATGGTGATAATCATAGTGAATATGTGAGAGTTAGTAATGAATAAAAAAATATGAAACTCTGAAAATAACACCACAGAGAATCTAGTCATCCTATTGTAATAGGTAACGAATATTTTTGCAAAGAAAACAGCTATTTTTACATAAAAATTTTTAATACAAAACATACCTTCTATTATTGTCCAGTTATATATAAAAATACCTCGTTTATAATGTGCATTTATAAGACAATAGTAAAACATAACATTTTTATTTTTTATGAATAATTCAATTTTGTTTTTTTTCGACAAAATTATAAAAAAATGCTATATTTTGTATATTATGCAATTTATTATGAGACTCCCAGTATATGTCCCCCAGGGGCTATAATTATTTTTATGAATATTGAATATATACTTGGTTTTTCTGTAAGTATCTTGGCACTTTGTGTTATTTTATTAGGACTTACTGGACAGATATATAAAAATTATAAAGAAAAAAGATCGGGAATGTCTATGATTATTATTGGTTTTGGGATTATACTTTTATTTCTTAGAATTATTTATACTTATATTCGCCATGATTATTTTATTATGATTCCTGATATTATTTCTTTTTTCATACATGTTGTACTTATTTATCAATTTATTATTTATAAAAAATAACCATGGAAACTAATATTCCTGAGAAATTATTAAAACCTTATAGTCCTGCTGAAAACGAGTCAGTTACTTATCAAATCTGGGAAGATTCTGGTTTTTTTAATCCTGATAATTTACCTGATAATGCCACTGGACCACGAACAGAGACTTGGACGACTATTATGCCACCTCCAAATGCAAATGGACGACTCCATGCAGGACATGCACTAGATACCACATTAAAAGATATTATGGCACGCTTTCAAAGAATGCGAGGAAAAAGTGTACTTATGATTCCAGGTTCTGATCATGCAGGTTTTGAAACTCAAGGTGTATACGAAAAAGAGCTTCAAAAACAAGGCAGAAGTCGTTTTGGAATGTCTAATACTGAACTATATAAAGAAATTTATGATTTCGTAATGGATAAAAAACAATTTATGGAAGCCGATTGGAGAAAACTCGGTGTTAGTTGTGATTGGTCACGAAATCTTTTTACTCTTGACCCATCAGTAGTATCTCGAACTCAAGATACCTTTATAAAAATGTTTAACGACGACATGATTTATCGAGGAAGTCGTATTGTTCATTGGAATCCAAAATTTAAAACCTCTCTTTCAGATATTGAAACAGAGTTCGTTGAACAAGTCGACAAGTTTTATTATTTCCAATATGGTCCATTCGTAATCGGTACTGCCCGACCAGAAACAAAATTTGGTGACAAATATGTAGTAGTAAACCCACACGATCCTCGTTATGCAGAATTTCATCATGGACAAAAAATTGAATTAGAATGGATTAATGGACCGATGACTGCAACGGTTATCAAGGATGAGGCTAGTGATCCAGAACTTGGAACAGGGGCAATGACAATTACTCCTTGGCACAGTCAGGTAGATTTTGACCTTGCTCAAAAATACAACTTAGACATGGAACAAATTATTGACTGGGACGGCAAACTCCTCCCTATTGCTGGTGAATTTGCAGGAATGAAAATTGCCGAAGCACGCGCAAAAATTGTAGAAAAACTTCAAGCTAAAGGACTTGTTGTAAAAATTGAAGACAATTATAAACATAATGTACGCATCTGTGAACGAACTGGTGTTACTATTGAACCCCAGGTAAAACCTCAGTGGTTTGTAAAAATGAAACCACTTGCAGATATGACTCTACAAGCTCTTGATAATAAAGAATTTAATATTCTCACTGAGGCACATGAAAAAATCTTTAGACACTGGATGTCGAATCCAATAGATTGGAATATTTCACGACAGATTGTTTGGGGTATTCAGATTCCTGCATGGTTCAAGAAAAATGAAGATGGTATCGAGGAGTATCAGGCAGCAAAAGAATGTCCAGGTGAAGGATGGATTCAGGATACAGATACTTTTGATACTTGGTTTTCAAGTGGTCAATGGCCTTTGATGACTCTTGGGTATCCAGATGGTGCAGATATGAAATACTACCCTACTCAGCTTATGGAAACGGGTACTGAACTTATTTTTAAATGGATTCCTAGAATGTTGATGTTTGGAAAATATTTAACAAATCAAGTTCCCTTCAAAGATATTTATCTTCATGGAATGGTACTGGATAAGCATGGTAAAAAAATGTCAAAATCAAAAGGAAATGTTATATCTCCTATTGATGTTGCAAATGATTATGGAATTGACGCTCTCCGAATGGCATTAATTATTGGTAATCCAGCAGGTGCAGATACTGCACTTTCACTTGAAAAAATAAATGCATATAAAAAATTCGCAAATAAAATCTGGAATGCATCACGGTTCGTACTTGAAAATATTTCTGATTTAGATACTAATCTATCCCCTGTATTAGATAATGAAGACCAACAATCAATGGATGAATTAAATGAATTAATTACTATCGTTACTCGTGAGATGAATGAATACAAATTTTCACTCGCAGGTGAAAAGTTGTATCATTATTTCTGGCATACCTTTGCTGATGTAATTATCGAACGCAGTAAAACAAAAATTACTACCGGTACAGAAACAGAAAAACAGTCAGCACAGTGGTTACTCTATCTACAGCTCATTACCCTGCTGAAACTCCTCCATCCGTTCATGCCGTTTATTACCGAAACAATCTGGAAACATATACATGATGCAACTACAGATAAAAATTTGGAAAAAGAACATAAATTGCTTATAATAGAATCATGGCCGGTATTGAACTAACAACAATTTTGTGGGCAACCCTCGGGGGTATCGTGCCCACTTTTTTGTGGTTATGGTTTTGGTTATCTGATGATAATCATCAAAATCCTATTGGGTTGTTGTTTTTAGCATATTTGGCAGGTATGTTTTCATTGTTTATTATTTTACCCATGAAGGCATTTGTGGAATCGTTCCCCTTTCATCCATCAGAAGTCATTGTTATTTATGCAATATTAGAAGAATTGATCAAGTTTGGTATGATAGCATTGATTACCTTTCCTTCACGATACTTGACTGACCCTATTGATTATACGATTTATTTAATTACTGGCGCTCTTGGTTTTTCTGGACTTGAAAATACATTATATTTATTACAGCCAATTATTGATAATAATATTACTGCGATATTAAGTACTGGTAATATTAGATTTTTGGGAGCTACGGTATTACATACGGTGACTGCAGGTGTTATTGGCATTATGCTCGGACTCGCATTTCGTCGTGGTGGATTAATTAAAACAATACATATGATATTTGGTTTAGGGCTCGCTGTTGGATTGCATTCTGTGTTTAATTATTTTATACTACAAGAGACATCACGCAGTACGACCTTGGCTGTTACGGGGATATGGTTCGTGGCAGTTATTGTCATTATTGTATTCCAGCGTTTGAAATCTTTATCAGAACTGTCTCATTAATTTTTAATTTTATTTTATGGCACAACGAAAACCTTCTTTTTTTGAGAGACTTACCGGCAGTATTCGTATGACTGACGATGATTTAGACTTTATCCCTGAAGCAAAAAATTCTCCTCGTTCTTTTCATGATGACGATGATTATATAACAGAACATCATAGTACGTTACATAGTCTGTCTCTAGATAGTGATCCTGTATATGAATCTAATACCATAGATGAAGATCATGAAGAAATTGCTGAACTGGCAGTGGATGTATATGGAGATGATGGTCATATATATATTCAAACTATGACTGCAGGAATTAAAAAAGAAGATTTAGATATAAAAATCTCTCGTGAACAAGTTATTATTTGTGGGTCTCGTGAACCATTACCTGCCAGTTATGATAAGGAATATTTTTCTCGTGAACTTTACTGGGGGGCGTTTGAGCGTATTATTAACCTACCTGATGAAATTGATATCGAACAAGCAAAGGCTATAGAATTACATGGGCTTATAACCATTACGTTGCCAAAATTCGATAAAAAACGTCAGACAAAATTACGTATTAGTTAATATGGAACAGAACTCTTTTTTAGAAAAAATATATGCACAAGGAAAAGAAAATAACGAGTATTTAAAAAAAATTGACCGACGACAACGATGGTCCCGTAATCTAAATATTATATATTGGGTAATTATCATTGGATCAGTATTTGGGTTATATTCACTAAGTAAGCCATATATTTCTGAATTTTTTTCACAAGCACAACATAATATTGAATTATTTGCTGGTATGGTAAATAGTAAATAAAAAACTATACCTATTAGGTATAGTTTTTTATTTAGAACATACGTAATGCCCCAGAATACACTACAATCATCGAAAAGATAACTAATATACCGATAACTGCCCATACCCATTTAATACGGGCACGATTTTTAGAAGTAAATATATTCATACCTAGATTATTATAATTAAAAATGGTATTCTGTCCATATATGCAATCATCTCATTATGATTTGAATTATAGAAAATCTGTTCGTGAAAAAAAACCATTAACAGGTTCTGGGAGTGTTAGATTTTTGGTTGTTATAGGATTATTGATTTTGTGTGTCATCTTGGTTATCTCTGTTATTGGTATGTATCGTAAACATACCAAGGTGGTACGTGCGCGCGATACGTATCTGGCAGAATTACGTAAATTACAAGAAAAAGAACAACAAGTTACTCAGTCTATAGAACGTTTATCTACTGATACTGGTATCGAAGACGAGATCCGTGAGCGATATCGTGTAACAAAACCTGGTGAAAAATTAATTCTTGTTATTGATAATACCCCAAAACCTGCCGATATTACAGAACCTAAAACATTCTGGGGTAAAATTTTGGCAGTATTGGTTTTTTGGAAATAATGATATACTGTATATATTATAAATACTAACCATTTTAAATTATATGAAAAAAATAGAAATTTACTCTACTCCTACATGTCATTTCTGCCATGTCGCAAAAGACTTTTTTAATGACCACGGTATTGATTATACTGATTATAATGTTGCAGAAGATATGACAAAACGTTCTGAAGCTATTGATCTAACAGGACAAATGGGTGTCCCGGTAATTAAAATTACTGATGATACTACCCCTGATACTGACCCTGTGGTTATTCTTGGGTTTAATGAAAAAATGCTTCGCACACAATTGGGAATCTCTGATGATACCGTGGCAATGGCAGCCTAATTATGCTATGATAAAATCTGGTTTTATACCAGATTTTTGCCTTTGTAGTTCAATGGATAGAACAGTTCCGTCCTAAGGAATAGATGTAGGTTCGATTCC
>CAZGCO010000002.1:39267-64780 GCA_964524475.1 uncultured Candidatus Saccharibacteria bacterium | reverse complement strand
ATGCACCCCTACGCGAACGTGAATAAAAAAATCCCTTCATATACATGAAGGGATTTTTTTATTAAACTGATTAGTACATTATTTCATATCCTGAAAATCAAGAGAGTCTTTTTCATATTCCAGGATAATAGCCTGGTGCCATCTGATTTCTCCCTTGAGAATTTCAAGTGAATCCCGATGGGTACACGTAGTGTTGTGAAATAAAGGAATTTTTTCTAACGATTCACACTGTGTCATAAATACAAGGGTAAATATAACACCTATAATACACCCCAGAAAAAATATCCAGGTATTTGCCCAAGTTAATAATGTCGGCGGTTTTTTAAAACTTCTAAATTTTGTCATTTGTTATATCAATTTTATTTAAATATAATATAACACATAATATAAATATATGCAAATAACTTATTCCCTATTTACTTCCATAATAATTTTTAACAAATTCCTGCTTGAAATCAAAAAATCTTTCGTTCAATAATGAAACACGAATATCTGCGACGAGTTTATTAATAAAAAATAAATTATGAATAGATAATAATGTTGCTCCAAGGATTTCCTTACTCCGTATCAGATGATGTATGTAACTCGCAGTATAATTACTGCACGCATAACAGGTACATGTCTCGTCCAGTTTTTTCATGTCGGTTTTAAACCGTGCGTTTTTTACATTATATTTTCCATACTGTGTGTGAAACTGTCCGTGACGTGCAATACGTGTCGGTGAAACACAATCAAATGTATCGCAACCGTTTTCTACACCTAAAAACAAATCTATCGGTTCACCAATACCTAATAAATGTCGTGGTTTATTTTCTGGTAGATTTTCATTTACCCATTTTACTGCATTTCCCAAGTCTTCTTTTTCAAATGATCCACCAATACCAAAACCATCAAACATATCACCATGTTCGTTTTTCATAGTCGCTAATGTTTCTGCTGATTGTTTACGCAAATCTGCAAATCGTCCACCCTGTACCACTGCGAATAATGCTTGTTTTTTTTCTGTATCCAACATGTTATGACTATCCAAACAACGCATTGCCCACCGATGTGTTCGGTTCATAGCCTCTACCTGGTATTCATATGGCGCCAGCGGTGAAGTACATTCATCGAATGCAAATATCATATCTGCACCTAGATTCCATTGTATTTCCATGGATCGTTCTGGCGTAAACCGATGTTTTGACCCATCATGAATAGAACGAAATGTTACACCATTTTCATCAATAGTCACCAGGTCTGATGTCTTGTTCTTCTTTATCCCTGTTTCACTATTTTCTGATTCATGGATTATTTGTTCTGTTGTCGCTAGTTTACCTGTTTTTTGTCCGAATGCAGTACCCAGTGAAAAAACCTGAAACCCACCACTGTCAGTCATGGTCGGACCGATTTGTCCGTCACGGCGCCAGTTCATCATCTGAGCGAATCCCCCATGATTTTTTATAATCTCATCCCCTGGTTCCAGATATAAATGATACGTATTAGCTAATGTTACCTGTGCGCCCAGATCAGCAATCATCTCTGGGGTCAGTGATTTCACGGTGGCCTTTGTTCCGACAGTCACAAAACACGGCGTCTGTACGACCCCGTGTGGTGTATGAATCTCACCAGCCCGAGCAAGTGTTCCATCTAATTTTTTAATAATTTCAAATTTGAAGTGTGACATATTTTTATATACCCCCACCATACTACAAAACCACCATTTTGTCAGGTGGTTTTGGTTTGAGATTATTTTATCACTTGGACAAATTTCAGCTCTTCGATATTTACCGGTGTACGAGCAATAACGGTTTGAAACGGGTCTCGTGGATCGAACTGTACTGATTTTACTACACCAAGTGCATGACGAGAATCTCCTGATTTTACAATAATATCACCATCAGTCACCGATACATCACGTGGAACCCTGAATTCAAAATTCCCATTACCTTTACCTGATCCTGGTATCGTAATTCCTGAAGACTTGATTACAAAATCAAGTACAGTTGCTGGACTTGAATATAATACTATCAATGATGTTTGTGCGGAAACTTCGGCAACTGTACCCAATAATATTCCATCTCCTACAACAACCTGATTATTTACCTGAATCCCCTGATCACTCCCTGCATCAATAATAATCCTGTCGAACAATGATTGTGATGGTTTTGTAATAATCTGCGCAGTAATTTTATCATATGCAGGTGTAGAATATTTTAACAAACTACGGAGTGAATTGTTTTCATCTTGTAATATCTTTAATTCTGCTTCTTTACTCGCAAATGTAGCAATTTGATTTTTTAACTGTTCATTTTCATATACTAATGATTTTTTTGTCGTTACCATATATTCCCCTATCATGGTCTGTTCATTTTTCGCTATCCATAAACCACGATACATATTTCTGATAGGTATACGGAGACTATATATACCCCATACTATGAACACCACAACAACAAAAACGACCACTACTGGCCATTGGTTGTTCCAAAAACTTTTTTTATTAATTGGGCGAGAATACATCATAATCATCAATGAGAACCTCTGCATAATCATCTATATTTTCGAGGATAATACCACATCCGCGTGCTACGGCCGATAGTGGGTCGCTCGGTATAAATACCGGAATATCAAATGTTTCACTAATCAAAGAATCAATTCCTGAAATCAATGCTCCGCCACCTGATACATATGCACCCTGACGCATCACGTCAGACAATATTTCAGGAGGTGTTGTTTCCAATACTTCACGTACTGCATCAACGATCTGGGATATTGTGCGTCCCAATGCATGATAAATATGATAATCAGATAACGTAATTTCACGGGGTAATCCTGTCGCCATATCGCGACCCTTGACCTGTAATGTTCGTCCTGATGGTTCATTTGCTGAACCTAATGCTATTTTTACTTCTTCGGCAGTTTTTTCACCTACTAACAATCTAAATTCATTTCGTAAATGATTAATAATATCATGATTCATTTTGTCTCCTGCTACTTTAATACTCTTTGACTGAACAATACCTGACAATGATATAACCGCAATATCAGTCGTTCCCCCACCGATATCGATAATCATATTTCCTACAGGTTCTTTCACAGGGAGATCAATACCTATTGCTGCTGCCATAGGTTCTTCGACGATATATACTTCGCGTGCACCTGCAGATTTCGCTGCATCATATACTGCACGATGTTCTACACTGGTAATACCAGAAGGAACACCGACAACAACACGTGGATGAAAAAACTTCTTTGAGATTTTTTCTGTTTTATTGATCAAGTATGACAACATTTCTTCAGTTACTTCGAAATCTGAAATAACCCCATCTATGACAGGTTGTACCGATTTTATATGTGCTGGTGTTCGTCCCAACATTTGTTTTGCTGCTGTTCCTACAGCTACGATACGGTTTGTTTTTGTATTCAATGCTACCAGTGATGGTTCATTGATAATGATTCCTGACCCACGCAAATATACCAGGGTGTTCGCTGTCCCCAGGTCAATACCAATATCATTTGAAAATGCGTTATAGAGCTTCTGAAACATACTGTTACACGAGAGCATATCACGAAACACAGTTTCTCGCCAGGTTTTGACAAAAAGAAAATACCCTGTGTAATCAGGGTATTTTCTTTTCTTTTATGAAACTAATGCAAACAATTCTGCTTCAGTAATAATACGTGACTCTGTTTCACTACGCTTTTTTAATTCATACCCACCTGCAGCTAATGATTTTTCTGAAATAACAATACGATAAGGAATACCAATTAAATCACTATCAGCAAATTTTGCTCCTGCTGACATATCACGATCGTCCCATAATACTTCTATTCCCTGTGCGGTTAATTTTTCATATAATTCTTTTCCTTGATCTATCATATCCCCCAATGTTACCAAGTGTACACGAAACGGCGCAACAGATTCTGGCCAGACAATTCCCCGATCGTCAGAAAATAATTCAACGAGAACACCCATAACACGTGTTACCCCGATACCATATGAACCCAGATATACTGCATCTTTTTCTCCTTGTTCATTTGTAAAAAATAATTCCATCTGAGTAGTTTTTTCTGTACCAAACGTAAAGATATTACCTACTTCGGCTGATTTTTTTGTTTCAAAATCTTCTCTCGCTTCACCCATTTTTTCTAATGTTTCATCATTAAATATTTCATCATTAATAGCGAGTTTTTTGTTTTTGTGAACATGAATAATGTCTTCACCTACTTCACATAATGTTTGAAATTCATGACTAAACTTGTCAGTAAACACCCCGCCCGAAGCACTGGTTACATACGTAATATCACCAATACCAAAACGTTCATATACTTTCATGTATGCATCAATACTTTTATTATAAAAATCCATGTGCTGTTGTTCGTCTACACAGTACGAATACATGTCTTTCATGATGAATTCTCGCCCACGCATAATACCACTCTTTGCACGTGTTTCGTTGCGGAGTTTATTTTGGAATTGATGTACAAAAACAGGTAGGTGTTTATAACTGGAAATATGATTACGCATCATTTCTGTAATTGGTTCTTCGTGTGACCACCCAAAACCTATTGGTGATCCATTTTTTAATGTTGACTTGAACCAAATATCTACTTTTTCATCACTCCATCTATCTGTTTTTTCCCAAACTGTTTTTTCTTGCAATGTCGACATGACGATTTCCTGAGAATCGATAGCCTGCATTTCCTGATTGATAATATCTTTGATTTTATTCACAACACGTAATCCTAAAGGTAAAAAAGAATACACTCCTGGCATTACTTTGTCGACAAAACCAGCTCGAATCAATAATTGAGCGTTTTTTGAAACTTCGTCTGAAGGAGCTTCTTTGCGTGTTTTTGTGAACAATTGTGATTGTCGCATACCAATGATGTGTTTCATATATTCATTATCCTACATGAAAACACAGTTTTTTACAAATACAAAAAATAGTCCCAATACCAAAAAATCAATGTACTGATGTCCTCGAACTAGAACCTTTCAGGGGTAAGCAAAGTAAAGCTTTCAAGACTATTTTCAGTCTAGCACAGTGACGCATCTCGAGCACCTCCAATAGTGACATTGTACTGGAGTGTTAATTAACAAATATTACTTGAGACCGTGATGCGTCTCAAATATATTGTCTTCTGTACAGAAAAATTGATATTTCTCGTTTTGATAAAACTTATAAAAACTCTCGTCGACTTCAGTATTGTATTCTTCAATACTTCTCTCATCAACGTAACATTTAAGAAGACTTTTTAAGCTATTTCTAACAATAACCACATTCTCTGGAAAGAGGTTAACATCGCTATCATATTTCATTAAGTTGTCGTAATCTCCTAATACGAAATCAAGAGTATAAGGCTGCTTTTTGTTGCCAATTAAGAAAATTGCATCGCCCGCATAATGGACTGACTCGTTAGACGCCTTAAGCATATCTTGCTGTAGATCATTCATCAAAGACTGAAGGTTCTCTATACGGTCGACTTTCTCCCATTCTATATGAGATCCATTAGATATCAGAAAGTTTTTTTCAGTATTTGCAAGAGTAAGTAACAATGCAGTATGATCTTCGTTAATCCTCAGCGTTCGAAATACTTTTAGTCCGATTTCTTTCGCATACAAATAATTTTTAAACGCTTTTTCAGCTGCATTTTTTAATTGAGAACCATACTCCTTTAAAGCAAAATTCATTTTATGCTCTCCTTTTTCTAGTTCAACTTCAGAAACGGTAGCATATGACCCTTTACCTAAAGATGCCTTCTTTGTGATATTATCTGCAACAAAATCGCCTTCTTTTGAATCATCAGTGGTTTTTTTAAAAATATGTTCCATATACTTTTTAATTATATCACAGTGGCTTAGTTTTGCATTTATATAGGAAACTACCATGTTCGATACTCCTCGAGCGTTGCTCGACTTGGCTGCCAGACTTGGATTCGAACCAAGATAAACGGCACCAAAAACCGTTGTCCTACCATTAGACGATCTGGCAAAAATAAAAACTTTTTACAAAGTTTTTAACTGTTCTCTATACTATCAAATATCTCTATAAATGCAAGCTCGACGGGAATGTACGGCAATCCTGACCTGTCTGCAGTATCACGTGCAGATAATAAACGTGACAACATTGCAGCAGAAAAAATATTTTTTTCTGCTGCATAGGTATGGATTTTACCTGATATATCTGGATCCATACCTGACATAATGTCAGTTGCAACGATAGGTGCAAAACGAACCAACATAATACACCGTACATAATGAATAATCTGATCCAGTATCACCACACTATCACCACCAGAGCTTCTGAATTCTGTCAGGAGACCCAGTATTTTCGAGAGATCTCTGTCATGACACGCATCCAGGATCAAGACAGCACGACTGCCTGCACTGCCCATAGTAGATTCAACATGTGCCACGGTGATATGTGCACCTGTGTCGGTATGAGTAATTACCCGTTCCAGTATCCCCCACGCATCACGAAATGCACCCTGTGCCCCATGACTGATCAATTCTGCTGCATCAGTATCCAATGTGTAGCCCTCTGCAGTAGCACCTGCAATAAGCATAGCACTAACCGTATCACGGTTCGGCTGTTTAAAATGATACACCTGACAGCGTGATATGATGGTGTCCAGAACTTTGTCCAGTTCAGTAGTAGCTAAAATGAATATTACATGGGCAGGTGGTTCTTCAAGTGTTTTTAAAAACGTATTAAAAGAATCCTTGGTCAGCATGTGGACTTCATCCAATATATAGACCTTGTATGGTGACAACACGGGTAATGTCATAACATCCATCACCAGTTCACGCATTTTTTCAACACCACGATATGATGCAGCGTCTATTTCATGGATATCCATAGAGTCCACTCCCAGTTCACGTGCAAAGATACGCGCGGTGGATGTTTTACCTGTTCCCCGCCCACCCACAAACAGATACGCGTGTGACGGCGTACCTGATCGAACAATGTTTTGTAGGGACGTAATTGTCTCTAGCTGCCCCAATACTTGGTCAAACGATTGTGGACGATATTTACGATACAGTGAAATATGGCTCATAAATTATTCTTGATGATGATTCATAAAACGATGTACTGACCAACCTGCAGAAACAACACCGATAGTAACACCAATAACCATCAACATGACGAATATCTGGATAAAGTTGTCTCCATAATATCCTACAACACTAAACCCTTGTAAAAATGTCATGGTGTTTTTTGTTATATACAAAGATATTGGGTACAGTAAAATAATCGTAATAAACGAAGCGACTAATCCTGTAATGAATCCCTCGACCATAAATGGTCCGTGGATATAACGTTTTTGAGCACCCACAAGACGCATAACATGGATTTCTTCGCGTGATGCGTATATCGTCAGACGTATCAAGGTATGCACGATAACCAATGACAATATTACGAATAACATGATCACAATGAAACCGATTTTCTGAAACGCTTGTGATACTGACGTCATGCGTTTTATGATATCTGCGTTTTGATAATAGTTTACTTTTTCTATAATACTTGCTGACGCATTATCCAGTGTGTCAGATGATGACAAATAGTTTGCAATAGTTTCATATTGGTCACTTTCTTTGGCGCGGATATTGAGACTGGCTCCTAGTGGGTTCGTACCCAGTTCAGCTAATGCTTGCAATGTTAACGCATCGTTACTGTGTTTTGTGCGGAATGATTCCAATGCTTGATCACGAGAAATATATTCGATACTGGCAACCGTAGGTAATTGTTCTAATGTGTTTTTTAATTTTAAAATACTTGTTTCTGATGCAGTAGGATAAAAATACACGTTTACATCTACACGGTTTTTTATCTGAGCAACACTGTATCCCAGTATTGCATGGAAAAATATTGTCCCACTAATAATGAGCAAGGTTATCACCATCATGAAAACTGCCGAAAACGACAACACGGTGTTACGTGAAAAGTTTAACAATCCACTGCGTATGATTCTTTGGAGATCTGTTTTCATATATTTATTATTCAACAAAATATTTGCCTGATGATTCATCACTGACCACACGACCCTGTTCCAATGTTACGACACGTTTACCCAGTGCATCTACTACTTGTTTATTATGAGTAGTCAGCAACACTGTAGTTCCCAGTTCATTAATTTTCTTGAGAATATTGATAATATCATTCGTAGCTACTGGATCCAGATTCCCTGTTGGTTCATCAGCAATTAACAGTTCGGGTTGATTGATAATAGCGCGCGCTATGGCAAGACGTTGTTTTTCACCCCCTGACATTTCATGTGGGAATGCATCAGCCTTGCGAGACAGTCCCACTAAATCCAATACATAGGGTACGTCAGCAATAATTTCATCATCTGTTTTGCCGCCTACCTCCATAGCAAAAGCAATATTTTCATATGCTGTTTTGTTCGGAAGTAATTTAAAATCTTGGAATACGGTACCAATACGACGTCTGTATGCCTGACGATCGGTCACCTGCATCGCATCAACATCAAAACCGTTGAACCAGATATTGCCAGATGTCGGACGAATTTCTCCTAATAATAATCTGATAATAGTTGTTTTACCTGCACCTGAATGTCCAACCAGAGATACGAATTCACCAGGGGTAATAGCAAGAGAATTATTGTCGATAGATCGATCACGATCAGAAAAATGTTTTGTTACGTTTTCAAATTGAATCATGTGTACAGTATACACCAAAACAATATTTTTCGTCCAGTCGTTACCATTACACCATATAATATACTCTTGAAAAATATATTTATTTACGTATACTAATCACACTGACTCGAGTAAACACTACTCGAACATGGCCCTATCGTCTATCGGTTAGGAATAAAAATCAAACTGCTTTGATTTTTATCCGGTTTCGGAGCAAGGCGGAGAAAACTGCCGTTATCGAACATAGTGAGATAGGCAGTAGGCAAGATTCTCATGATAGAATGAGAATCAATTATGGTTTATAATTAAAAATGTTTACACAACAACATTCATGGCCTCATCGTCTAACGGTTAGGACACAAGATTCTCATTCTTGTAATCGGAGTTCGATTCTCCGTGAGGTCACAGGCTCGCACTAGCACGAGAAGACTCGTTTACAAACTTCTTCTATACTATTTTTTATAATAATATAGTTTAGAAAATTTTAGTATCAACAACTTTTTTATATGAAACAAAAGAACAATGAAAAACATAAAACCACTGATTTGTCTAAGCATAAAAAAGAAGGTTCAACTCTTAAACCTCCATTTTTAACTATTCCTAACATGAAGACATCCTCTTGGATTGACGAAAGGTTACCTGAAATGTTATGGGCAATCTTACTTCATAAGGGACTGGGGAGAGAGAAAGCACTTGAAGTCTATAGAAACGTAGGCTTATTTGTCCAAACAAATGATTTTTTATGTGATGTTTCGATATCGGGCATAGCTGTCTGGCCAGAAGCCTACCGTTTAAGTTTATTTAAGGGTGTTTTTGGTGACCCTGAAATTCAAAAAGCTCTTAAGCCACTATTGTTGTTTCTAGAAATGCCAGTTTACGATGACTGGAAATTTCTTGGTGAGATAGACTCTGAAGAGGAAGAAAAAGAATTGATTGGTCACTTAGTTGAAAGCGTCGCACAGGTTCTTTGGCATCAGTCCCAAGAAGCTACTGACTGTAGATGGGCATGGTTATTACCTATGCTTGTTTCCGGAAAAATGAAAGTTCCAAGAGATATGTTTGAAAACATTACTCAATATCCAAACAAGGGAGATATGCGTTCAGTTAGGCCAAGTATTCGAGCTTCTGAAATGGCGATGCACCTGAGAGAAAGTTCTACTGATTGGCCAGAAAAGTTTTGGTTAATGTGTCATCAAAATACAATTTGTTTACCAATTCCAAAGGAGGATAACTACGATGAAAAAGTAGATGTTAATTTACTACATGAGGACATAAGGAAAATCAAAATCGAATTAATGAGGCACTTCATGCTTGCAGAGAAAAATTCAAAATTAGAACATAAGCACGCAGCTATTTTTGGCCTCGCTTTTTATGTACTCCGACTTATGACAGAACTAACTGTTACGAATTTTTGGAAATCTGCTACAGCAAGACTTGCTCTGCGAACGATTGCTGAGACTTATATAACATGTGCCTATCTTATAAAAAATGACTTACCGGACACTTGGCGAGGATTTTTAGAATACGGGTCTGGAAAAACAAAGCAGGCTTATCTAAAACTTCGAGACCTCAGAACAATACCACCGTATGTAAATATTAAATTACTAGAAGAAATTGCTAACGAGGACAAGTGGGAAGAATTTGTAGCTATAGAGTTAGGTCATTTTGCCAAAACTAATTTGCGAGATATGAGCGAGACTGCTGATTGTAAAGATATTTACGACAAATACTACGATTGGACATCAGCTTACACCCACGGAAACTGGGGAGCAATTCGAGAAGCAGTTATAGACAAATGCTCTAACCCTCTACACAGACTTCATAAATTTCCTTCGGTAAGTATGCATCGTATGCCATCTATAGTTTATGATGCAGCTGATTTAACCAATAAGCTCTTGGACTTGCTTGAGGGTCAATATCCTGATTTTCCACTACGATTAAAAGTTCCACTTGAAGAAACTTCTACGAACGAGAATACTCAGAATGATACGATTGAAAAATAACGAAACGTCTTACAGGGTGCAGAATCAAAAGATTCTATTTCAAAAGAAAGCTCACCACACAAAAAAGAGGCTTAAAAACCTCTTTTTTAGCACAAGGTAATATTATTATTGTAAATGGTCTATAATCCAGTACCCTACATAATACGAGAGAATCGCACCAATAGTAGGAGGAATGGGGAAAATGATAAGCTTCCCAAACTTGGTAGTATAACCGGGACGGTTCATGATGAATGTCATCGTATAGTAATAACACAGGAATGAGACACATACTCCTGGAACAAACCGTTTTGTAATAAACGGACTTGGTAAGTTACCTAGAAACCCCCAAACAAAGTTCGTAGCCACCTGTGTAAAAATTTCATGCCACGATGTATCGTGAGCATCTCCAATTCGTCTCGTTTTCTTGTAAAAATAAAAAAATGGCCAACCTAATCTGGTACGTTCTTTCTTTGTTTTTTTCATGCTAATTTATTTTTAATTTTATTCAAAAATAAATTAGCATACATAATATTATATGTCAACTATTCTTGATACGAAGAGACAAGGATTTTTTTGTAATTCCAAGATAATGTTTCAGTGTATATATCCAGTCCTCGTCCTCTATATCAGATTCTCGTTCTGATAATCGGAGTTCGATTCTCCTTGAGGTCACAAATATTGACTATTATATACTACTGTGTTAGGGTTATACTGATTTTTGTATTACATATTCATCATTTAAATTTAATATCATGCTAAAAAATGAAAGACTCGAAAGAGCAAAACAAAGAGTAGTACTTGCAATAGATGTGGACAATCTCGACAAGGCACTAGAACTTGTAAAACGATTACACCCATACGTGGGAATGTTCAAGGTTGGACTTGAACTTATTATTGCCGAAGGTGCTCCAAAAGTAGTTAAAGCAATTCATGAAATTGGCGGAAAGGTTTTCCTTGATGGTAAATTTGATGATATCCCTAATACAGTTGGGCAATCATCAAAACAGGCTGCTAAACTTGGTGTAAAGATTTTCAATCTTCATGCCTCGGCTGGAATGCCTGCAATGCTCGAAGCTGTAAAAAATAAGGGTCAATCAAAAGTTTATGCAGTATCTGTTTTAACTTCAATTGATGAACACAATGGCAATATTGTTTTCGGTTCACCGACAAAAGCAAAAGTGTTACAGATGGCCCGTGAAGCAACCCTTGCAGGCTGTGATGGAATTATCTGCTCACCTCAGGAACTTGAAATGCTCGGAGAATGTCCTGAATTATCATCATTGAAAAAAATGACACCAGGAATTCGTCCTGCGTTTTCTCAGGTTAATGATCAGAAAAGAATCATGACCCCAGCCGAAGCAATCAAGGCAGGTGCACATCTTTTAGTGATTGGGAGACCAATAACTAAACCTGATGGTATGACACCAGAAGAAGCAGCTATGAAAGTTCTTGAAGAAATTGCCGAAGTTCTTGACGATGAAACAAAAGCCAGAGAATCTGAAATTATGAAAATTTTTGAAGAATCTCAGGCAATTATTACCGGTAGTCATATCGTGTACACATCAGGAAAACATGGCGAAGCTTATGTAAACAAAGATGCAGTGTATCCACACACAGCAAAAATATCACGACTATGCCAATTTATTGCTGAAGATTTTGAAAATGAAGAAATTGATGCAGTTGTTGGACCTGTTGTTGGAGGTGTTGCCCTTGCTCAGTGGACCGCTCACCATTTATCTCTGTTACAAGGTAAAGAAGTATTGGCTATCTGTGCTGACAAGGCTGGTGATTCTTTCATTATCAAGCGTGGACAAGAAAAATTAATCTTCGCCAAAAAAATCCTGATAGTAGAAGACATTTTAACAACAGGCGGTTCAGTAAAAAAAGTTGTTGAAGTTGTCAGATCCCTTGATGGAGAAGTTATTGGTGTTGGAGCTCTCTGTAACCGCGGAGGTATTACATTAGAAGACATTGGCAACGTGCCTGTGCTCAAAACATTGATGAACGTAACCCTTGAAGCTTATGATGAAGCTGATTGCCCTTATTGCAAAAATAACATACCAATTAACACATCTGTTGGTAAGGGTGCTGAATACTTAAAAAAGTAACATTACAAGTAAATCAAAAAACAAAAAAGACTGAGTAACTACATAGTACTCAGTCTTTAATTTTTACAAATTATTTTATCAAACTACCTACGCATCGCCTTCGATTTCTTGACCAACAATATACGTACACCCATACTCACCGACAATTGCAGTATGATCAACACTCACAGGAACATCTATTCTCTCCCCTGCTGAAACTGTTCTATTAATCCCACCAGAAAAAGTTACCGAGCCACTGGTTACATAAAATGAGACCTTGCCCTCGTGATGATGGTTTTCATACACCGTCCCTGGTTCATCAGTCCATTCATACACAATAGGAAATCCTTCTTTTCTCAGTTGTTCTTGCAGCAAATCTGATTGTACTGTTTTTAAATTAGTAGTTTCCAAAACTTCTTTTAACTTCTGCATAGCAGACATAGGAAATGGAGATGAAAGTTCACCTGATTCCACCCACTCAAAATATTCAAGTTCGGTTTCGGTTTCAGAAATCGGAGTGTAAGTATACTTGACTGTATAATACGGAGGTACTGACTGGAGTTCAAAAACCATATTGTTCTCAAATTGTGTAAGTTCATAAAGATTTATATTTCCATCTTTGTCACGATTTGTATACCTAGTACCAACCTTGATTTCATTACCATTAATTGTTTCTTCAACAATGAAATCTATCCAAAGAGGAGTGTTTTGTGGATTAATTGTAAAATCAAATACTTCTGAAACTGATTTATTGATACGGATAGTTAGTTTGTTTGAATTCATATATTTTCTAGAGGATATACATCAAAAGCAACTTCATCATATGGATGAACTTGTTTAATTGCAGTTATGACTTCTTGAAGTTTTTCTCTTGAACACACGGTTTCTATTCGTTCTTCAACGACCTCTTCAAATTTTCCAACTTCTCCAATATGAGGATTAGCTCCATTTTCAGGTTTAAAGCGACCTATACCTTTAGAGGAAAATGAACAATGACTATAATTGCCAATCTTTCCTGCACCCGCCATACCCATAGCTTCACGAACTATGTCTGTATGGGTTTCTGGTACAAATACCACAATTTTTACATAAGTTGAATTCATATTAATTTACTTTATTTTTATCATCTCCAGTTTTTAATAGATTAATTATAGAATCGGTAGCCATATCACTACATAGTTTTATTTCGGTTTCTGTATTAAACGCATTTGAAGCATTGAAACAATACCAAGTTCCAACGGGAAGATTTTTTGACTCTTCATTATGAATTGGATTATCAGATATTGCGCGAATACGACCTGTTTTAAGTTCAACAAGAAGTGCATCTTTATCTACAATATCTTCCGCCATAAATGTAATAAGAAGTGAACCATCTTTCATTTGTGCCAATTGTTCTTTTCCAAAGAAATTTTTACCTGCGTCTTTTGAAACACACAGAAATACGATATCACTGTCGTTAAGTAACGTATTTAATTCCTTGTATTCAAGTTGTGAATCATCGTGCTTGTGCTTGCTAAAATATGAAACTGAAGCAGGTCGAAAGGGTTGTAGCATTTTTGAAATTTCTTTCCCAATTCTTCCAAGTCCAACAATACCAATATGTTGATTTTCAATCCCCTTACTTGTCATAAACTTTTTCTCACCAACACGACCCAGGTCAAAGATATTACGGTTCATAGCAAGTGCCATAGTCACTGCCCACTCTGCAACCGCATGTGTTGGAGCATCAGGAGTATTTGCAATAGCAATTCCTTTACTGGTCACATACTCGTGGTTTGGAATAAAATCTTTATAACCAATTCCAGTGAATACGATTGCTTTGAGATTATCTGCACTATCAATTATTTTGTCAGTAAGTTTTTCTATACCACCAAGAATATAACCATCTTTTCCTTTAATAGCTTCAATTAATTCGGCCTCTGTTGCTTCAGGTTTATCGAGTCGTTCAACATCAAAACCTGCCTCGCGAAGTATGTTTTCATGCTCAGAAGATATAAACAATGAGTCTGTAATAAGTATTTTCATAATCTATTATTAATATTTTTAATTTAAAAACTGTTTTATATCAGCAGGTAAAATATAGGCATTTTCAATCTCAGAAACAGGTATCCAAGAAAATGTAATATGGTCTTCTTGTGAGACGATTTCTCGGTCAGTGACGAGGTCTATCGTATAAATCATATTAAGCTCATGTCGTCTTTTTTCATGTTCTCCATATACTTGTTCTAAATGACTGATAAGTTTAACGTTTTCTATTTCATCTTTTTCAATTCCTGTTTCTTCTGATAATTCTTTATAGAGAGTTTCTTCAAGAGTGTCACCAAACTCTACATGTCCACCTGGTAGAAAAAAGTAATCTTTATCTATTGGTTTACAAAGCAATATACTATCATCTCGTTTTATAACAACTCGAACGATTAATTCAATTGGTGCAATATAATCTCTCATAAAGTTTGAAAAAAAAAATTAAACCTGATAATACTTTATGTATACCATAATTTTCTAAAATACTACAGTTAAAATCAAAATAAGAAACTATCGTGAATATCTTTTATTTTTAATAGAATCCAACCTCTCAAAAATTTTAAAACGTTCCACTCCTCTATTACTCCTTACTTAAAACCCTACCCCACCTTATCGCTATATATTTTTATATTTGCCCTACAAAAGTCGATTTGGTATAATAATTAACACGTTTTATGAATAATATTTTAAAAACATACAAATCCTGGCGGTTTAAAAATACTCTCCTCCTCGTCATCAGTTTAGTAGCCGTATTTTTATTCGCTAATACTACCACGGGCAAAATAATTATCGATAATATCGCACATCTGGGATATATCGGATCATTTGTAGCAGGGATATTTTTTGTCTCTACGTTTACGGTAGCACCGGCTGGTATCGTACTGTATAACATGGCGTCTATCCACCACCCTGTCATTATCTCGCTTTGTGCGGGTCTCGGTGGTGTAATGGGAGATTATCTAATTTTTAGATTTTTAAAGGATAATGTTTTCCAAGAACTAATACCTGTATTTAAAAAAATAGGTGGAACACATCTGATCAGAATCATGAGTACTCCGTATTTTGCGTGGCTGGCACCCGTAATCGGAGCTATTATTATCGCCTCACCATTCCCCGACGAGATAGGTGTCGGACTCATGGGAATATCAAAACTAAAAAATTGGCAGTTTTTAATCATCTCACTGATCCTCAACACACTAGGAATCTTTACTGTCATTACATTAGCAAGGGCTATGTAGACTAAAATAAAAAAAGCTCTTTTGGGGCTTTTTTTATTTCAAATAACTCTCAAACCAAATTGCGTGACAGGTATAACCGTTCGGGTTTTTCTCTAGATAGTCTTGATGATAATCCTCTGCTGGCCAAAATTTCGTAAAGGGTTCAAGTGTTGTTACTACTGGCATGACTGTATCACGGATTTTCCAACGCTCTGAATCATTAACGATTTTTATAAAATCCTCTGCCTGTTTATACTCGGCTTCATCCTGATAAAAAATCGCACTGCGATATGACGTACCAATATCGTTCCCCTGTTGGTTTAGTGTTGTCGGATTATGAATCTGGAAAAAGAAATCCAATAAATGCCAAAAGTCTATCACGTCAGTGTCATAGGTTATCTGTAGAGCCTCTGCATGGCCTGTATGGTTTTCATATGTCGGATTGTCATTCGTCCCGCCAGTGTAACCAGTTTCAGTATCGATTACCCCTGGGAGTTTCCGAAACAATTGTTCAAGTCCCCAAAAACATCCCCCTGCAAAATAAGCTTTTTTGATCATATGAATTAGTATACTATAATTTTTAATATAAAATACACAAAACAAAACCACCAGTAGATGGTTTTGTAATGAAACTAAATCTATTATTCCTGATACGGAGAAACGGGACCTTTTTCTATAATTCCTAAATAATGTCGCAAGGTATAAATCCAATCTTCGTCTTGATCATCGGCTTCCAGTTTTGATTTTAAAAACCATTCCAAATACCCACGATCTGTTTGTAATACATCTGATATTTTTTTGCCGTTATATTTCCCAAACGTAAAATCTGTATAGACCGTTGGTGTTCCTGATATTTCTATCATCCGTGCTAATGCACTATCTCTGTCCCCTGTTTCTTTTTCAATAGATACTAATAATCTATCGAATAATTTTTCCATGACCAATACATCACCCAAGGCATCATGAGCAGTTGCCTGTATATCGATATCCAATGCATAGCGCAAATACTGCAGTTTATATTGCGAGAATTTTCTCGCCTTGTCCAAGGCACGCGCAACACGCAAGGTACAGATAACATTTTTCGGAATAACTCCTTCGTTTTTAAGCATGAGTATATCGAACTTTGCATTATGTGCTACCCATATAGCGTCGTCTGAATCTGCAAGGTCTTTTATAGCAAGATAATCACCTGACGCAGTAAACATAGGTTTATCAACTACCATTGCATTACTGATATGATGCACAGCACTGGCTTCGAACGGGATAGGTTTACCAGGATTGAAGAGTTCACAAAAAATCGTATCCCCTGTTTTATAAGCTAACTGACACAATCGATCATCCGACCCTATTCCTGTTGTTTCTGTATCGAAAAAGATTATTTTTTTCATAATACCCACAGTCTATCACAAACCCATCTGTTGCTCAATTGAAAAATATGTATACTGTACCCATATGGATCAATTCCTGAACAACATGAGAACTATTGAAAAAAACTCGCATGATATAGTCTGGTGGAAACCAGAACAAATAGCACGTGGTGAAGACATCATTAACGACCCGACAAAAGGAGAACGCCCATGGATAATCCCTGAAAATACAGGACAGTTTTTACATGACATGATTCTACAACGCAGCAGTATCCGTGTATTAGAACTGGGTACGTCTATTGGATATTCCACACTATGGATTGCCTGTGCACTGGAAAAAACTGGTGGACGAGTATCCACAGTAGAACGATCAAGAAATAAAATCCCTGTAGCAAAACAGAATTTTGTTGATATGGGGTATAATGATAGTATCGACGTGTACGAGGGGGAGATTTTTGACTATGTCAAAAATCTCCCCCGTGATATGCAGTTTGATATGGTGTTCATGGATGCAGACAGGGGTCACTATCATGAATATTTGCCCTATCTAGAATCACACCTGACAGATGACGGTATTATCATCGCTGACAATGCCGAAAACATGCAATCACGCATGCAACCATTTCTACAAATACTTGCAGAAAAAAACTGGCAATATGAAATACTGAATGTTGATAACGGAATATTGGTAGCACATAAACAAGCATAAAAAAAATCCCTCATATAGGGGATTTTTTTATGATTGTTTTTACCGATCCGGTGGTATGTTGTAATAATTTATCAAAAATTTTGCAATATGAGTAAATGGTTCTATTAATGTCTGTGAAGCGAATTTTGCACCATTTTTTGGATATTCGTTATACAGATACACAATGAATCGTGGGTTATACGCAGGAAAATATCCAAAGAATGAATGCAGGTTACGATCTTTGTAATATCCCCCTGCAGGATTTGCTATCTGTGCAGTACCTGTTTTTCCTGCAATAGCATAGCGTTCGAATTTATGTTTGCCTCCATCATACCCATCGAATACATGGACCAACATTTTTGTGACGGTGTCACTGGTTTCTTTTTTCAAAACCTGACGAACAATAGGATAGTTCTTTTCGGTAATATCACCATTAATATAATCAATAGATGAAACCAGATGCGGCTGAACCAGATTACCACCATTTCCAATACTGTTGAGCGCACGCACCATGGATATTGGTGTAACGGCAACCCCTTGACCGAACGAAATATTTGCAAATTCTACATCACCGTTCGTATCAATATTACTGGTTAATCCTTTTACTTCACCCGGGAGATCAATTCCTGTTTTTGATCCTAATCCAAAGTTTTTAAAATATTCACGAAATACCGATTTTTCTAATCGTCCCATAATAAACACCATACCCGTATTGAGTGACTGATCTAGTACTGTCTGCATATTTACCGTACCACGACCCTTGCCATCAAAGTTTTTGATAAGACGGTCTTTTATTTGTACTGACCCTGTATCGGTATAGGTAGTACCAGGACTAATTGCACCCTGTTCAATACCCACTGCAACAACCAATGGTTTCATAATCGATCCTACCTCCATAACATTTTCTATTAATGGATTTCCATATACACCCATATCAGAAACATCCTGATAATGGTTTGGATCAAAAGTAGGATTTACCCCAAGTGCGTATATAGCCCCTGTTTGTGAATCCATAATAATGCCCCCGATTTTATCTGAATTCCATTTTTCATGAATCAAGTTCAATTCATTTTCTAATACTTGTTGTACGACTGGTTCTATGGTCGTAATGATGTCACCTTCTGATTCTGCAGATTCGGACACCGTGTTACGTAACCGTGAAAATACTTCAGCAAAGAAATTAACATAAAGTCCCTGACCAACACGTGACAATACCGTATTATAGGTACGTTCTAACCCATACTGTCCCGTTAAATCTTTTCCTTTAAACGAAACAAAGCCAATAACATGTGATGCCATAGATTCTGCAGGATACAATCTGATAGCCTGACGATATATCTGAATATCTTTACGATGTAAATCTGCTAATAACTGTGCCTGTTCGGCAGTGAGACCAGTAGCTATTTCTTCATAAGTGTCATTTGTTTTTGTAGATTTTTTTACAAAGGTTTCTTTGTCTATGTTCACAATGGGTGCGACATAATCATACAGTCCATTTACATCAATAATAGTCTTTGGATTAACAGCCATTTTAAAACCATTACGCAACGTTGCAGCAGAAACATGTTCACCATTTTTCTTTGTAAAATAAATAGTACCCCGATCAAAAACTTGTGATTTTGGAGTAATGTATTGTCGGTCTGCTTCACGTTCATATGACATACCATGAATAATCTGTAACCAGAATAATTTCATAATAAAAACAATTCCTGCACATATAAAGAAGACGATAATAATACGTATACGATTTTTAAAATAATGTTCATTCATAAAAATTAAAACCCTGTACAGTATACAGGGTTTTAATGAGTTAATAAAGTATTTTTTGTAGATACAATATTCATAGCCAAACTATCTGAACTAGTAACATGATCTGGGACCGTATATGCAAACACCGGGTCAGCATTTTCAACAAATCCCAGTTGTTTTACATAGTTACTGTCGATCGTATTTGCTAATTCAAAATATTTTGTTTCAAGTTCTGATACACGTTGTTGCGCTTCTTGGATTTCTGTGCGTAATTCTTTACGTTCTGAAACAGTATTAATCGTTTGTACCAATAATACACTATAGGTCACAACTAATATACCTACACCGATACCCAGTATACGAGATAATGGATGTTGATAGGTAAAAAGTATGTGATAGAAATGTATTAATCGTTGTTTCATAAGATTTCAAAAATACGTAATTTAGCACTGCGCGCCCGTGGGTTTTCTGATAGCTCTGTATCAGTGGGTATGATAGGTTTTTTTGTGAGTACTGTTCCTAATCCTTGGTCTGCCCATGTACGAAATACATGCTTCACAATACGATCTTCGCCACTGTGGAACGTAATAATAGCAATACGTCCACGTTGGTTCATGACAGAGATAATATGTTCTAAAAATGAATTCAGTACTCCGTATTCATCGTTCACGGTAATTCGGAGTGCCTGGAATATCCGTGTAGCTGGATGAGTTTTTGTATGACGACCCTTGGTCATCAACTGTTTAATAAAATCTGCTAATTGGAGTGTCGTATCAAATGGACGGATTTTACGTTCTGCGACAATTGCTCGAGCAATTTTACGAGATGCAGTTTCATCACCATATGCATAAAATATATCTGCAAGTGTTTCCTCGCTCCAGGTGTTTATAATATCCCATGCAGTAATTGTTTCGTCGGTCACCGTATCTGACAAAGTCATTCGTAACGGTCCGTCAACCTGAAACGAAAATCCACGTGTCTCGTCCGCTATCTGAAAACTACTCCACCCGAGATCCAATAATACTCCGTCAATTTTTACACCTAGATCGGTGACAATATCAGGAATCTCCTTGAAATTTTTTTCGTATAAATGTTTTTTACAAGGATATTCAGATAATGATTGTTCTGCACGTATCAGTGCCCCACTATCCACATCACAACCGATAAAATTTCCCCGTGCTGATAACTGCTCTACAATACCCCGTGCATGTCCTGCCCCACCCAATGTTCCGTCAACATAGACCCCGTCTGGTTGTATGCGGAGTGCGTCGAGAGATTCATGATAGAGTACGGGAATATGCATATGTTTTTAAACCATTCCGATTTCGCCCAGTTTTTCTGCTAACTGATCTGCATCACGTGTAATACGTTCTGCATAGGTTTGCCAGACCCCTTCGTTCCATAGTTCTGCACGATTACCTGCACCTGTAACCACTACACGACCAGACAATCCTGCAAAATTTGCTAGGAATTCAGGGATTAAAATACGCCCACTCTTGTCCAAGTCTACCTCTACAGCGCCCCCCAACATAAAACGTTGAAATGAACGACTGTCAGATTGACCGAACGAAAGTTCGCCTAATTTTTTTGTAAAACTATTCCATTCTTTTACGGGATATACCGAAAGACACCGATCGAGACCTCGCGTGATGATTATTTTTTTACCGAGCTCTGTGCGAAATTTCGCGGGCAGAGACATACGGTTTTTTTCGTCTAACGTGTGTATATATTCTCCGATAAGCATAAAAATGGAGGGGTGGGAATATTACTACATATCCCACTTTGTCCCACTTTTATATTATACCATCCCACTTTACTTTGCAAGCCTCCACCATGCCCCACAATGTTTTTCCTGTGGATAAACTAAAACCGCAACACTTTTCAAAAAAGTGTTGCGGTTTATTATGGATGAATTTTTATGAACGATGGAAAATTTGGATATACCGGGAGATGATGCATCTCTACTCTTCCAGTTATTTTACACTCTCGATACACCCTGGGTTCATCAACAAAATCTTCAAAGATAGGGCTATATGAGGTAAACTTTTTCGTATAATATTTCCAATCATATAATCCAAATAATCGAGAAACGAAAACACTTTTTAATATCTCCTTGTTTATATAAAACAAGATTGTTAACAACAAGGGAAAAAATCTCCCTGTAATTAACATATAAAAAGATTCCAAGCATAGATACAAGAAAAGATCGAGGTTCATACTATTGATTTTTATTTAATAGAAAATATATCACAATATACTATCTTGTCAATTTTTTATATCCTGTATATTTTTACAAAAACTCTTACGATGAAGAATTGAAAAACCATATTTTTTAATCATGTCTCGATGATACTGTGTTCCATATCCTACATGCTGAGCGAAACCATACTGTGGATATTTTTTATCCATGCGTTTCATGTACGTATCTCGATGAACTTTTGCCAGTATTGATGCGGCTGATATCAGTATATTATGCAAGTCACCCTTGATAATAGTTTGTTGATTTTTATACACCTCTCCGGCAAATAACCCCCCATCCAGAAATATTTGTGCCTGATCTGGTGACGCATCATAATGGGCTATTACTTTTCCAAGTGCTGTATGAAGAGATTTTTTAATTGCAGAAACAATACCATGGGTATCGATATAACTGGCAGGGGTCATAGTAATATGGAAAAAGCACTTACCCTGTACAGTCATGTCACACAATGTTTTTGCAATTTCATCACGTCTCTTCTCTGCAAGTTTTTTACTGTCAGTAATACCAAGTTTCTTTGCAATCTTTTTAAATTCTTGCAAAAAACTTCGCTCCACACCAAATACCCCGACAGTCACAGGACCAGCCAGTGGTCCCCGCCCTACTTCATCCACCCCAACTACATATTCTATTCCCTTTTTAAGACTCATGTTCATAAGGGTATTGTAACATAAAAAACAGCCTTCAACGGATACTGCGATATATCATATCTAAATGATTTAAGCAAATCATCTTTTGGGTGTATAGTATACGCAACATATGTGCACCCATCACGACAATTTTACCCATCTGCATGTACATAGTCACTATTCGTTATTAGATGGTATGTCGCAGGTATCACAACTGGTAAAAACTGCCAAGTCTTTTGGTATGACTGCACTTGCGCTCACCGATCATGGTGCTATGTATGGGGCAATAGATTTTTACAAAGAATGTAAAAAACATGACATAAAACCGATTATCGGTGTTGAAGCATATATTGCCAACCGTACTCGTTTTGATAAAGATGCAAATATTGATAACAAACGCTATCACCTGACGCTCTTGGCGCGTAACAACACTGGATATAAACACCTGATGAAAATGGTTTCAAAATCATTTCTCGAAGGCATGTATTATAAACCACGTATGGATAAAGACCTCCTACGCGAATACGCTGACGGACTGATTTGTCTATCGGGTTGTCCAGGGAGCGAGTTTATTAGTTATCTAAAAAATGGTGAGCTCGTTGAAGCGCGAAAACTGATACAGTTTTATGTCGATACATTTGGACATGATTATGTATTTCTAGAAGTCATGTGTCATGATGAAACAGATTTTTACCATGAATGGTATGGAGCATTAATTCCTGAAATACAAAAAATCGGAAAAGAATTCAATATACCACTGGTTGCCACCTGGGACAGTCACTATTTGTGTGCAGATGACAACATGGCGCATGATACGCTGCTGAAAATAAATACTGGTGGAGACAATTTTAAAATGGATGGTAACTGGTCATTTATCGATCAAAAAACTGCATGTGAAAAATTCAAACACATACCTGAAGCTGTCAGTAATACAAAACTTGTAGCTGATCTTGTAGATATACAAATAGACACGACATCGTGGTTTTTCCCGAGTTTTCCCATACCCGAAGGAACCACCTATGACAGTGTATTACGTGATATGACCATGCAGGGATTATCTCTACGCGAAATGGATCTGACATCAGAGGTTTCCGAACGTGTTGAATACGAATTAAAAACAATTTCTGACAAGGGGTATTCCAGTTATTTTCTCTGTGTAGCGGACTTCATGAAAAACTCTTGGGAAATGGGTATTTTTAATCAGACTCGTGGATCTGCTGCAGGGTCACTGGTAGCATATCTTATTGGTATTTCAAATATTGACCCCTTGAAATATGGTCTCCTGTTTGAACGATTCTTGAACCCTGACCGTCCGTCGCTCCCTGATATTGATATGGACTTTGCTGATAATCGACGTGATGACATTATCACGTATGCACGTGAAAAATATGGAAACGAAGCAGTAGCACAAATCGGTACGTTCGGTACGATGGCAGCACGTGGTAGTGTAAAAGACGTTGCACGAGCACTCAAATATCCATACAGTATGGGTGATAAAATTTCAAAAATGATTCCTATGGGAGCACAAGGATTCCCGATGACAATCGACCGCGCACTTGCCGAAATTCCTGAACTCAAGGAAGAGTATGACAATGACCGAGGGGTCCGTGAAATTATCGACATGGCAAAAAAAATCGAAGGTAACGTGAGACACATCTCCGTACATGCCGCAGGGGTAGTAATCTCCCCTACAGGACATGTTGATGATTTCTCTCCTGTACAATACGATACCAAAGGTGAAGGAAAAGTAATTACCCAATACGATATGTATAGTGGTGACCGTGAAGGAATTATCAATTTGCCAAAATTTGATTTTCTTGGATTACGTAACCTTACCATTCTCAAAGAAGCAGTTGATCGTATAGAAAAAATTCGAGGTATTACTATTGATATAGAAAAAATACCCCTTGATGATGAAAAAACATATGAACTCTTTTGCAAAGGGCAAACCATGAGTATCTTTCAATTTTCAAGTGATGGTATGCGTAAATGGCTCAAGGAACTCAAACCAAGTAATTTGGAAGACTTGATTGCCATGGCATCACTGTATCGTCCAGGACCAATGGCATTTATCCCTGACTATATTGAACGTAAACACGATTCAAGTAAAATAAAATACCTGGACCCCCGTATGGAAGCCATCCTGAAAAATACGTATGGTATTATCGTATACCAAGAAGATGTCATGCGTATGGCAACCGACCTGGCAGGATATACCCGTGGTGAATCGGATAAATTCCGTAAAGCCGTGGGTAAAAAAATTCCCGAAGAAATGGCGAAACAAAAAGGACACTTTATTGATGGATGTATCGAAAACGGCATGGCAAGTAACGCTGCTCATGAACTATGGGATATGATTGAGACTTTTGCTGCATATGGATTTAACAAATCACACAGTGCCGTATATGCATTATTGGCATATAGAACTGCATATCTGAAAGCAAATTATGCACCAGAATACATGACCGCAGTAATGACATGTGAATCTGACAACTTGGACACTATTACCGAAGTAATTCAGGAAGCTCGTGACATAGGGTTCAAAATCCTCCCACCAGATATCAATGAATCGTTTTCTGATTTTACCGTGGTAGTAGAAGACAGTGTTATAACTGATAAAATTCGTTTTGGACTGGGGAGTATTAAAAACTTTGGTAATGAAATTGGTAAAGCTATTATTGCCGAACGTAAAGCACATGGTCCGTTTACTGATCTACAAAATCTGTTATCACGAGTGCTCCATAAAAACATGAATAAAAAATCTCTGGAAGCACTCATGATGTCTGGAGCACTTGATAGGTTCGGTGATCGTGGAATGATGATTGGTAATATCGATGCCATGTTGTTGTTCAATAGTGAACT
>CAZGCO010000002.1:0-39257 GCA_964524475.1 uncultured Candidatus Saccharibacteria bacterium | reverse complement strand
CCGTAAAGAACAGGACACCCCACAGGAATCTTTATTTGCAGAATTTGGATCTGCACCAGCTGGAACATTGGTATTGGACACAACAATACCACCTATAGATATTCAAAAACAATTACTATGGGAAAAAGAATTGTTGGGATTGTATGTATCAGGACATCCACTGGATCAATATAAAGAACAGCTAAGTCAAGCTAGATTAACTATCAAAGACTTGATTAAGACTGATAAACCACCCATGGAAACAGTTATCGCAGGTATGATTATCGATGTTCGTGAAATATATACAAAGAAAAATAATGACAAAATGGCATTTGTAAAAATCCAAGACCTCACCGAAACCATAGAAGGAGTTGTGTTTCCGAAACAGTACGATGATTTACGAAAATTCTTGAACGTAGATAATCTCATTATGGCAAAAGGAAAAGTTACGGACCGTGAAGGTGTACGGAGTATGATTTTCGAGAAAATGAAAAAATTAGAGTAATAAAAACAACACTAACAATAGTGTTGTTTTTATTTTTTCTGCAGATATGCCACCCAATAATTTCGTTTATATGACTGATTCCCCCATTTTTGATAACCGGTGGTTTTTTCTATTTTAAGAATATTGAACAAGGGTTCATAGGTATTTATAAAATCCTCCTTGGAAAAAACTGTTTCAATCATACCTGTACCCGGTAATATATATGTAGATGGTTCATCACCTGGGAAATCACGCACCAGATTCCGTGCATTTGTATCACCATCCAGACACAGTGCTCGAGTAAAAAAATATGCAGTAGGTTTCATAACGCGATGAACCTCGGACAAAAACATTTCTCGTTCTGCATGGTTTAATGCATTCGACGATGTCGCATCCAGAATAATATCTATTGTATTGTTTGGAATATTAAAAGGTTCTGCTATCGATCTTGTTTCATATTGCAGAGGTAAATCTAAAGCTAATTCACGTGCCATCGTAATAGCTGTTTCAGAGATATCATACCCTATACCCTGTTTACAAAAATGACTAACTATATATTTCAGGTTTTTACCATTCCCACAACCGAGATCAAGTACAAAATATTCTGCTAACAGATCGGAAAAATAACCATCAGTATTTTCAATATTTTTCCGACCTGTTTTTTTGATCCATTTCATAAAATCCCGAATATCAGAAAGAGGCTCTGTCCCCAAAGTCAGAAATTGTGGATTTTGATATTCTCGTTCCCATGGATGTGGTGTATACATAATCGTATCCTAGCAGATTATCCCCTATCTGACCAATATACTCATACAAAAAACCCCTAACCAATTGATTAGGGATTTTGTAAAATCTAGCATGTAGTTTTAATGAGCAAAGAAACCGCGGGCTATTGTATCAGGAAATGTGACACAAGTAATTTCCCGTTCTAGGCAAAATGTAAAAATTTCTAAATCTCTTTTAGATCCTCGCGTGGCCCCAATGATTTTTACTCCTGCATTAGCTAATACTTCTATGCCATCAGGATAAGGGAAGAATGAATCTCCCCAAGCTACCGTATTCGAGTCAACAATTGGTGATTGATTTTGGTACTGAATTGAAAATTCAGCTTTTTCTATTGCAAGCTTACTACTCGCAACTCTCTTTTGTTGACCCACTGCATTACCAAGCAATTTACCATTTCTTACTATGGTAATAGTATTGCTGTTACTGGTACTATTAATCGCCCATGCAAAAATAAGATTTTGTTTGTCAGTACTTAATAATTTATCAGAAGTCATGTATAACTCTTGATTATCAGCAGTAAAACAAGGAATGAACACCGAGGCATCCTGTTTAATAAAACCTCCACGGACACTACGAAACATTGTTTTTTGCATATGTTCTGGGCCGATTTTGGTGTTAAAGAAATCATTAACATACACCAGGCAGTTGGAATTTCTTCCCTTTAAAACCGCTAGTGCTTCTGGTTCAATATCTTGACAGACTAATGCTGCCAACATCCCCCATTTTTTCCCTTGCGGGTCATGGGAGCGAAAAATTAACTCAAGGTATTCTTTGGTGATAATAAAATTACAAGCCACTACGGCTCCCAATACAGCTTCACAATCTCCTGAAATTGCATTAAGGATTGAAACCTCTTCTGATTTATTAAAAGAAGCACCGCACGCATTACCGTGTTTTACTGCAACTGTTACAAATCCAGGTTTTTTATAATTTAATTTATTGCCTGCGCAAATCCGAATAACTGTTTCAACAACTCTATCAACATCTGTTGCTGTTACATAACTATCTCGTGCCCCTTGTGGGTACACAATATCAAAATTATGTAACGCCAATGGATCATTGTTATCTACTGCATACAGCGCGGCAAACTTTTGATGTGGGTTTTCTCCGTACTTTAATTTGCGAATAATCCCCCCATGGATAATGAGATAATTTTTATCCACATCTAAAAAGTTTGCAGAGAGTCCACGATACCGGCTCACAAAATAATTTACATGGGCTTCTAATTTTAACAGAAACTCTTGTTCATCAGGTTTTCCCGCTTCAAGCCAGGAAAGGATGATTTCTCTTTGGGCAACTTCGATGCCTATTACTCTACAACCCTTTGCAGCAGAAGATGCAGCAGTAGGGCCACCAATGTCTGTTGTTTCTCGTACCTTTTCAATAGTCACACCCTCTTTTGCAACTGTTTGCTCAAGTGGATATAAATCAATGAGAACAACTTCGAAAGGTTGAATATTCAGATTAGCAAGCTCGGCAAATTCTTCAGATCCATTCGCTAAAAGCCCTGCATGAATCTCACGACTCAAGGATACAACTTTATGATTGAGGATGGGATCTCCAACCATAGTCGCGATATCAATAATTTCTATACCTATTCGAATGAGGTGTTTAGTAGTTCCTGCAGAACCATAGAGATGGTAACCCAGATTAATAAGTCTCTGGGCTATTATTTCACTTCCGTCTTTATCGGAAAACATTAAAAGCGCGTTTTTTTGCATGGTAAAATATATTAAGTTATAAAATAAAAATGAATTCAAATATGAATAATACATATATAATTTAAAGTGTCAATAATCCTTGCCTTTTTCTCTTAAAAATGTTATATACAACTAGTCTATTAATAACCTCATTTACTGCCCTAACCCCTCTGTTTGTTTACTCTCTTGAGAGAAATAAGACCGAGAACAGCAGTATATGTCTGTAGATAATGAGTTTATCGTTATCATAATCAGATGGGTTCGCGAAAAGCGATGTAATTATTATGTCAGAAAAAATTGCTGAGAATATGATGAAAGGTCTTATAGAAAAAGACATCGTCAAAATGCCAGAAATAGGCGACGTTATCGAAGGAACTGTTATTGGTGTAGAAGGAGTATCTATGTATGTAGATCTCTCTCCTATCGGAACAGGTTTAATTTACGGACGTGAATTCATGACTGCAAAGGACATGATTAAAAATATCAACATTGGAGATATCGTAACCGGTAAAATTATCGAACGCGAAAACGCTGATGGATATATTGAACTATCACTCAAAGAAGCTCGTCAGGCACTTGTCTGGTCAGAAGCAGACGCGGTGATGAAATCAGGTCAAATACTAGAACTTGCTGTTAAAGAAGCAAACAAAGGAGGACTCATTGTAGAATGGCAAGGAATTGCAGGATTTCTTCCTGCGTCACAATTAAAAGCAGAACACTATCCACGTGTCGGTGATGCAAACAAAGACGAAATCCAAAAAGAATTGAAAAAACTTGTAGGTGAAAAATTTGCTCTTACTATTATTGGCGTAAGTCCAAAAGAAGGAAAATTAATATTCTCTGAAAAAGGAAATACCAAAGAAGACAAGAAAGAAATTGTTCAGAAATATGTTGTTGGTCAAGAATTGTCAGGTGAAGTAACTGGTGTGGTAGATTTCGGAATATTTGTCAAAGTAGAAGAAGGATTAGAAGGATTGGTTCACATCTCAGAAATCGGATGGTCACTCATTGATGATCCTCGTACTATGTACAAAATCGGCGACAAGGTATCTGTAAAAGTTATCGAAATCAAAGATGGTAAAATTTCATTGTCTATAAAACAACTTGGTGCGAACCCATGGACAATAGCATCAGAAAAATATGCAAAAGACAGTGTTGTTTCAGGAGTAGTTATCAAGTTTAACAAACACGGAGCATTAGTTTCTATCGAAGAAGGTGTTGCAGGACTCGTTCATGTATCAGAATTCGGAGATGAAAAGAAACTGAAAGAAACGTTGTCATTAGGTAAATCATACTCTTTCAAAATTACTCTATTTGATGCAAAAGAACACCGTATGACATTGTCATATGTTGAAGCAAACAAATAGTTGTATCATGAATCCACAATAATGTGGCAAAAAAATAATCTCCCCTATAGGGGAGATTATTTTTTTGCCACATTATTGTGTGAAATCATCTTATATACCGACTGTGTTTTTTTGAATCCCTGATTACTTATACTGATAGATATCTGTTCAATAGATTTTCCTACCTGTTCCAATATTGCCAATTCATCAGCATGAAACCTGCCTAATACATCCGGTTTTACCATCATACCTGTTTCTGTGGTACGTGATATACCAATACGATAGCGGACGAACTGACTGTTTCCGATATGTTGTATCAGAGATTTTATACCATTATGTCCCCCTGACCCACGATCATATGATAGTTTTATGTCGCCTAAAACCAGATCCACGTCGTCATGCATGATAATCAGATGGTCAGCAGGTACATCAGGATACTGACGCATAATCAGCGATATAATAGAACCTGATTCGTTCATATACGTATCTGGTTTTATGAACACCCACTGTTTTCCTGCAATATTATGTTTTGCTATCCATGCACGAAGCTGTTTTTGATATGAAAAATTCTGCTCTCCACATATTTGATCACTAACAATCCACCCTGCATTGTGGCGGGTATAGGTATAATCATCTCCTGGATTTCCCAGGGCAATAACGATATAATCTGTGTACATATCCTGACTATAACATAGTTTCGCCCGTATCTCCAGATATTTCACTATCTTCTAATCTGTCTCGTTTATTTTGTTTTTTATGTATATAATATTCTGCCAAAAAAAATATTCCAGATACTATTCCTAATAATAAAATCAATACAACCATCGGGGATTTTCCTTGTCGTAATATATTTCTCAATATGTCACCCAGCTGATATATTGACGCACCGAAACGACTCTCTGTATCAGGATTGTTTTGTGTAACAAATGCATCAGGATTAATATCAGACAACAGTTCTATATCCCCTGTTGCAGATAATGTATCATAGGGATTATTTTCACCCATAGACCACCCACTGTCAGTCATATTCTTTTCTGATAGAGGTCGAAATGTTTCTCTTCCTAATGCGTTCAAGAGTATTGTATTTTTTATAGGAAATACTTTTCCTGTTTTTTCTGGACCTATATAAATTTGACCATTTACGGGGACCGACGTTACAGGAAAAATAAAACTATCTCCATTTATCTTGTTTACAATTTTCCACCCCTTGATATCGACGGTATTTGTCGACATGTTTTTCAAGGTAACAACACCGCTAGTAGAAATCTTTTCAATATATACAGCATCTGGTATTACTGTAATTTTCCTTTCATGGAGACTGCTGGGTTCTGTACTAAAGATACTAGGATAATATCGAAACTGTATAATATATTCACCTGGATATTCGTACGTATAATCAAATAATTTATTTTCATTATAGGTAAAAAATTCCCCATCACCCATACTCCATTCATATTTTCCTGTTAATAATTTATATTTTTCATCTTGCATTACTATTGCTGACACAGGGAATGGATTTCCTGTGACAATAATATTTGGTAATACCATACGTGCAGAATATGTAGGGTCTTTATAAATTTCAATTCTTTCTGTATCTTCTTCTTTTGAAGTAGTATTTGTAGTAGTCGTACTTGTTCCTGAACCACTTCCACTACCGCTTACTCCTGAAGAAGACGTATCGTCGGTAGTAACATTTATCAATCCTGGTGTAGCTGTTCCTGTTACCCAAACACCACTATTTTTTTGCATGGTTTTCTTTGTATCTGCATCGCCCTTTGGCCATCCACCGATAGCGTTTATTTCATCCATGGTTTGATTGGTATTATTTTTTAATATCAAATGCTCACCGTCATTTGATAATGCTCCAGTATATATTACCAACGCGGTTACTCCGGGAACTGTTGTATCATCAGTACGCTCTAATACTGCATACCCTCCGGCAGAGATACTACCTGACAATGAAATTACTGGTGATCCATCTGATGCAGATAACGACCAACCATCTATATTCACTGGACTGGCGCCATTATTATATAACTCTATCCATTCATCAGCCGTTGAGGTTGTTGTACCCATCCATGCAATTTCATTAATAATAATATCTGCATGGGTAATATGTCCAACAGACAAACAAAAAACCACCCCCATAGAGAAAATGGTTTTTTGTATACATTTCAAAATATTTATACGATATAATATATTAAAAAATAAAGTTTTCATATACACCTATAATTATACCGATTGGAACAAGTCTTGGAGTACTCGTAAGGGAACTTCTTTGACTACTCCGTCATCTGATTTTTTTTCTGGGAGATCGTCACCTCCTCGATATGTTGCAGATTTTTGAAATATTTCTTCTAATCGCTCTTTGTTAGTTTTGGTTTTTTTTAAAACCTGTTGTAATGCTTTTGGTTTTTCATTATCTTTTTGTTGTATGTTTTCTTGTTTTTGTACCACCTCTTTATTTCTTTCTCGTTCTGTTTTTTGCAAGAGCTCAAGGAGTGCATTTTTTGTTTCAGATTTTGCAGCTTTTGAAAAATCTTTTTTGATAAATGGTTTTTGTGTTACGGGTATAGTTAATGGTGTTTTTTGTACTTCTGGTTTGATTATTTTTTGTTCTGGTTTTTTATTAGGTATAACTGATTTTGGTATGAACAATTTTATCATCTCATCTGGTTTTTTTACTGATGTTTTTATTGATGACACTGCAGGACCCGTCTGAGATGTATTCTTTATTCCATTATTGTAAGGAGTATTTTTTACAAATTTTTGTTCTGGTTTTTTTGTAAATTCTTTTTTGAGAAATGGTTTATTGTTTTCTGTTTTTTGTAATACAGGCGGCATTACAGATTTTTGTGATGTAATCACCGGAGCAACCGGTTTTGCGGCAGGTAGTGATTCATGAACAGGTACTAATATATCGAATCCTAATATGTCTTCTAATTCTGCTTCTGTTTCTGTATCACTAATGACTTCTTCGACATGATTCACGAATCCTGGCTTTATTGGTGGTGGTATTTCAAGAGCAGAAACAACCACTGTCTCCACTGGTTTTTTTACGGGTGCAGTATAGGTACGTGATGCACCTGTTCCTGATACTCCTGATTCACCTATTGGTTTTTCGTCACTTGATTTTTGAGCATTCTTGAAACTGCGTTGTTCCATGAACCATGCCATGATTTTTTCTTCGACAGCTTTGCGTGTTCGTGCATATACACGCCGTGATTCATCAATAACACGATCGCGTTGTGGTTCTTCGGTTGGCTGTATCGGTGGAAGTGTAAGTGCAGAAAAAGGTTTCGATGCCATACCGTCAATGAGGAGCGTGAGGAATATCTGTCCAAACGCAATGTTTTGTAAATCTTCACTGGTGAACACAGGTGCATATACACGCTCTACGAACTCTGCATCCAATGGCCCCAGACGAAATGTAATCGTTGTTCCCATGTTCCCGAATACTGCATCACGAATCGTTTCTTCCATCTGTGCAATATATTGATTCGCAACAATCAGTGCTAGTTTATACTTGCGTGCTTCTGATAATATATTTGCAAAACTATCATTTGCAAAGTTTTGAAACTCATCCACATAAAAATACAGTGGTGCAGCTTGTTCCAATTGTTCTGCTGTCATATTCGCACGTGACATACCAGCCAAATATATTTTTGTGATGAGCATCGCACCCAGGAGCGCTGCGGATTGATCTCCGATAAGCCCCTTGGACATATTCATAATGAGGATTTTTTTCTCGTCCATCACCTGACGGAAATTGAAGGTAGATTTCGGCTGTCCAATGATATTACGTACGATTGGATTGGTTGTGAATTGTCCGATTTTGTTTACCAGTGCCCCGATTGCTTCACTCCATCTCTTGTCATCCCATTTGTTTAATTCATCCCATGCATTACGTACTGTCGGATCCTGTACATTCATGACTACTTTTTTACGATATTCTTTGTCGGTAAGCATACGATTAATACCCAGGAGTGACGGTTCGGGATATTCCAACAGTGCCAACATAGTATTATTCAATATGTATTCCATACGTCCTGAAAACGCATCTGGCCAGATTTTCTTGAACACGGTCATGAGTCCATCGGTAATGAGTGACCGTTCTGCAGCAGTCGCATTATCAGATATTTCCATGGGATTAAACGCTACAGGATATTCACTGTCACCAGGATTAAAATAAATCACATCATGAATACGTGACGTCGGAATGTATTTTAATATTTTGTCAGCACTTTCACCGTGTGGATCAATAAACGCCACACCATTACCGTGATAGATATCCTGTACGATAAGGTTCTCTATAAGAGTTGTTTTTCCTGTTCCTGATTTTCCAATGATATACATATGACGAAAACGATCCTTTGCGCGGATACCGAACTGGGTCAGGGTATTTCTGAAATCAGTTTTTCCTATGTAGGTGATTTGAGAGAGATCCATATATTGTTTATATTATATATCAAGCAATATAGACAAGCAAGGAAAAAATATTATTTTTTTGACATTTACTAAAGCTTTTTATATCACCATAAAAACAAAGGGACTATTTTTTCCACACATGTATTCCCCACCTTAAATCACATGGAAATAACAGGTATTTTTTATAATAGTAGCACAGCACAGAGCTGTATGATATGATAATGTCATAAATTTTATGTCAGAAAAAACATTCACAAAAAAATCATTTACTCCGACACCATCAGTATCTCGTGGTATGCGTGTACCCCCACAAAACATTGATGCAGAAAAGGCATTACTTGGTTCGGTATTATTACGTCCACAGATTATTTATGATATTGGTGATATTATTTCTCCTGATTCTTTTTATGTAGAAAAGCATCGTATTATTTATCGTGAGATGATGGAGCTTTCTCGCAAAAACGAACCGATTGATATCGTAACCCTGACCACACGTCTGCGTGAAAACAATTTGTTCGACACCGTGGGTGGTGGATCATATCTGGCAGAAATTACTGGTATGGTACCAAGTGCTACAAACATGGATTATTATGCAAGTATCGTAAACAAAAAATCTATATTACGTAGTCTCATTAATGCGGGTGATGAAATCGTTGAACATGCATTTAACGAAGGTGACGAAGTAGAACATGTACTCGACACTGCAGAGAAAAAAATCATGGGTATTACCAATCGTGGAACTAATGCAAAAAAATTCACCGGTATTCGTGAAATCTTGCCCATGACATGGGAACTGCTCATGAAATTAAAAGACAACACAGGTGAACTCCGTGGTGTACCGACAGGATTTCGTGATATGGATAAAAAACTCTCTGGGTTTCAACAGTCCGATCTTGTTATTCTTGCTGCACGTCCGTCGATGGGAAAAACATCCCTTGCGCTCGACCTGGCTCGTCATGCTGCACTCCATCACAATATTCCCGTAGGAGTCTTCTCACTTGAAATGTCCGCACAATCACTCGTTGATCGTATGCTCTCTGCAGAGGCCAAGGTAGATGCATGGAAAATGCGTACAGGTATCGCACTCACCGAACATGATATGGATATGCTCCAGGAAGCATCAGCCAGACTTGGCAAGGCACCTATATATATTGATGATACTCCAGGTACCACGATACTCCAGATGCGTTCGGTGGCACGACGACTCAAGGCTGAACACGGACTGGGGCTCATCCTCGTGGATTATCTCCAGCTCATCCATACTACGAAAAACTATGACAGTATGGTAAACCAGGTAACAGAAATCTCACGTGCTCTGAAAGGTCTCGCTCGAGAATTAAAAGTTCCCGTAATTGCCCTATCACAGTTGTCCCGTGCGGTAGAATCCCGTGGAGGAGAACCACGACTGTCCGATCTCCGTGATTCAGGATCTATTGAACAGGACGCGGATGTCGTAATGTTCATTCACAGTGAAGATAGATTTAAACCCAAAGAAGAACAAACAGGTACCACAAAGATTATCATTGCAAAACACAGAAACGGTGCAATTGGAGATTTGGAATTACATTTTGATAGCGCAAAAACAACATTCATGGATATTGACCGAAATAGTTTTGATGATTTTTCAAAGAAAAACACCCCATTCGGTGGAGTGCCTGATGATGATTTTTAGTATATGAACCCACTCGACGAATTATCACAATCATTTACAAAATTTCCTGGTATTGGCCCACGCCAAGCCAGGCGTTTTGCGTATTTCATATTACGCAGTGGATCCAGCTATACCCAAAAACTGGCAGGATTAATTAATACCGTCCCGAAAAGCATGCGTATTTGTCCTATTAGTTTTCAATATTTTGCGCCTACCGAACCCACACAAACATACGCACCGCTGATTACCGACCCATCACGTGATTCACGTATTATGATGATTGTAGAAAAAGATACTGATATAGATGCCATAGAAAAATCACATGCATTTTCTGGACATTATTTTGTCTTGGGTGGACTTGCTCCTATTCTTGATACAGATTTATCAAAATCTATTCGTATTGATGAACTGTTGCGTATTATTGAACAAAAATGTACAGGGAAAATTACCCGGGACCTCCCCTGGGCAGACACCGTCGGAATTTCAGAAATCATCTTTGCATTATCTGCACATCCAGAAGGTGACCGCACCGCACAAATCGTAAAACAAAAACTTTCTCCCTGGGCACAAAAATATGAATTTACTATTTCACAATTGGGACGTGGATTTTCTACAGGAACCGAGGTAGAATATAGTGACCCCGACACATTAGCTAGTGCGTTTCAAAATCGCAAATAATTCATTCTCTTTCTATGAAAAATCATCACGTCCTCATTATTATTGTGACACTCTTGTTTATTGCGGTATTTGGTGTTGGTTTTTTATTATTACAGCCTGTCTCAGGAAGTATACAAAAGAAAGAAACGCCAGCGCAACAAACAACACCGCAGGTTACTGAAACAGAACAAACGGTACCAGTAGCTACCCAACCACAAGTACAGGTAACCCACATACCAACACCAACACACGTTCGTGCATTATACATGTCATCATGGGTAGCCAGTGGTACCACGATGCGTAATAAAATAATACAATTAATTGATGATACAAATATTAATGCGGTGATTATTGATATCAAGGATGATACTGGGCGTGTTTCATTTATGGTTAACAATGATGTTGTACAAAAAACAGGTTCGCCTGTAGCACGTATTGCTGACATAAATACCCTGATAAAAACGCTTCATGATAAAAATATCTACGTTATCGGACGTATTGCTGTTTTTCAGGATCCTTATCTCACCCACGCATATCCACAATGGGCAATCAATAAAAAATCTGATGGATCAATCTGGAAAGACCGCAAGGGATTATCATTCCTGGATCCAACAAAAAAACCTGTATGGGATTATATGACGAATCTAGCTATTGGTAGTTATGAAGCAGGTTTTGATGAGATTAATTTTGATTATGTTCGTTTCCCCAGTGATGGTAATATCCAGGACATCAGTTATCCAACAGATGGTAATCTAACCCGTGCAGATCATATCGAAAATTTCTTTGCTTATCTCAACAATCAGCTCCGTGTAGAACGAAATATTCCTACATCAGCAGACTTGTTCGGAATGACCACAACAAATACCGACGATCTGGGTATTGGACAGGTTCTCGTGCGTGCATTACCATATTTTGATTATATTGCACCCATGATTTATCCGTCACATTATCCAAAGAATTTTCATAATTTTGCAAACCCTGCAGCACACCCAGGTGAAATAGTCACCATTGCTATGCAAGGTGGTATCGACCAGGCAAAAACGTTGAATATGGAACCATCAGTGTTTCGTCCATGGATACAAGATTTTAATATGGGAGCACAATATGGCATAACCGAGGTTCGCGCACAAATAAACGCCCTTGAAAAACTGGGTATTCATTCCTATATGATATGGGATCCTGGAAACAGTTACACCGTAGGGGCATACAGTAAAGAATAAAATATCAAGTAACACAAACAAAGGACACATATGTGTCCTTTGTTTGTGTTACTCCTTGCACATTCTGTACCACAGGCATATACTGTAAATATATGGACGATCTACGTACAGAGAATAATAACGAACTCAACCGTCTGTTGGGTGAACGTACTGACTATTTGTCGATGATGATTCACCAATTACGTACACCACTGACTGCAGAAAAATGGTTTTTAGAAATGCTCGCTGATGGGTCTCTGGGTATCGACATTCCTGATGACAAAAAAGAACTCGTACAAAAATCACAAAAAAATATCACTGATGCACTAAAACTATTAAACGATTTATCTAATGTTAATCATACTCATGAATGGCATATGCAGTTTCATCCACAATCAATTACCACAACATCATTTATAGAAAAAATAGTACATCAGTTTACCAGTGAAGCTCTCCAAAAAAACATATCTGTTATTATTATTAATACCCTACCCGATACGACCACATCGGTACAGGGTGACCCTGACAAACTGGGTATTGTATTCCAGAACCTGATAGAAAACGCGATAAAATATTCACCCTGTGATACAACCGTGACGGTTCGTATAGAACAATTACATAATACAGTTGTTATATCAGTAACCGACATGGGTATCGGTATCCCAGAAAACGCGGTGAACAAAATATTTACAAAACTCTATCGTGCAGACAACGCCGTTGGTTATGGTTCAGGTACGGGTCTCGGTCTCTATGTAGCAAAACAAATAACTGATTATCATCATGGTAATATTTGGTTCGAAAGTATTCCTGATATTGGTACTACATTTTTCGTGCAATTACCGATTGCAGATACTGCATAATTCATATATACTATTCATCATATGGAAAAAAATACTCAAAAAAAGATCCTTATTATCGAGGATGATGACTTTCTCCGCAGTCTTGCGGTAACCAAACTTGAAAAATCAGGTTTTACGGTGGTTATGGCCAGTGATGGAAAATCAGGTCTCGACATGACTGTTTCTGAATCTCCTAACTTGGTTATTCTAGACCTCATGCTCCCGGTGATGACTGGTTTTGATGTATTACGTGCATTACGTAACGAACCATCTACAAAATCTATGCAAGTATTGGTTTTTTCAAACCTTGGTGATGAAAAAGACATGAAAACCTGTATGGAAATGGGTGTCAGCGACTATATGGTCAAGTCAAACTTTACCTTGGATGAACTAGTAGAAAAAGTTACCGGTATTGTAAAATAAAAAAAAACTACTGATATCAGTAGTTTTTTTATTATGCTATAATACATACATATTTTATGACCCCTACGACACCTATTGAACAATTATCAAGACTCACCCCGGATCAGAAAAAAGCCCTAACTAGATTACGTAACACAACCCTTACCGACCTGTTGTATCATGTTCATGTGCGTTATTGCGACATGAGTTCAGCAACAACTATTGATCTCGCAACTGATGGCAACCTGGCTACCTTGTACGGTAAAATATCAAAACTGGAAACAAAGAAAACGTTTACGAGTAAAGTACCTATGAGTAGTGCAACGCTGACCGATGTAATAGGTAATACTATAAAAATCATCTGGTTGAATCAGGCATATCTGGCAAAAATGTATCACGACGGTGACACCGTGAAACTAACCGGCAAAATCACTGACGGTAAATATGGTCGCAGTCTCATGAATCCAGAAATAGAACGCAGTCCAGATATGCCGATCGATTTACAAGACATGCTGTTTTCACCTGCTGATGCAAAACAATTTTTTGGTTATCCAGTATATCCAGAAACACGTGGTATCAGTTCAAAATGGATATATCATAGTATTCAAAAAATCCTCCGTGCAAAAATCCATGAAATAATTTCTGACCCAATCCCTACTGCCATTCTTGAAAAATATAATCTACCTACTTTAGCAAAGGCATTGGTATGGATACATATGCCAGAGAAAAAAGAACACGCAGATGCAGCACGAAAGAGATTTGCATTTCAGGAAATATTTCTCATACATGTAAAACGAAATAAAGAACGCAGTATGTATGAATCGTTATTTTCATACCGTTTACATGTAGACAAACATGATATTACAGATTTCATGAAACGATTTCCCTTTACACCTACTGATGCACAGAACACCGCATTACAGCAGGTACTGACAGACCTGCAAGATGACAAACCTATGTCACGACTGATAGAAGGTGACGTAGGGAGTGGTAAAACATTTGTGGCAGCTGTAGCCACCTATGCAACGATTATGAATCGCCCAGACGGGCAGGATTTCGGTAATCTGCAGGTAGCATACATGGCACCTACAGAGGTCCTGGCAACACAATTATTCGAAAATTTTATTGAATATTTCAAACATACGGGAATTTCTATTGGACTCATTACTGGATCTGGATGTCGCAAGTTTCCCAGTAAAATAGCATCCCAACAGAAATCATGGACAGAAATCTCCCGAACACAGTTATTAAAATTGGTTAAAAATGGTGAAATCCCTATCCTGATAGGTACCCACGCATTGATACAAAAATCAGTCGCATTTCAGGATTTAGGATTGGTAATTATCGACGAACAACATCGTTTCGGAACAAACCAGCGTATGAAACTCGCCAAAAAAGAAGGTCATGCACCACACTATTTATCCATGACCGCAACACCTATTCCCCGAACGCTCGCACTCACGATATATGGCGACCTGGATTTATCCGTTATCGACAGTATGCCAACTGGTCGTAAACCTGTCATTACCGCAGTAATACCCGAAATAGACACAGCACGAGAACAGGCGTATGCATCAATACGAAACGAACTGGACGCGGGACGACAGCTGTATGTTATTTGTCCACGTATCGACGAACCTGACCCCGATGCAGAACAAAAACTAAATTTAAAAAGTGTGACCAGTGAAGCAAAACGATATTCAAGGGGTACCGTATTGATATCATGCATAGTAAAATGACCCCCGCAAAAAAAACAGAGGTCATGAAAAAATTCAGCAATCATGAAATAGATATACTGGTTTCCACATCAGTTGTCGAAGTCGGCGTAAACGTACCGAATGCAACAAATATTATTATCGAAGGCGCTGAACGATTCGGCCTCGCTCAATTACATCAGTTACGCGGTCGTGTTATCCGAAGTAATCATCAGGCATATTGTTATTTATTCGCGAATACAAAAACACCGAAAACGACCGAACGTATGAACGCCTTTGTTCGTGCAAAAAATGGTTTTGAATTAGCAGAACTGGATCTCGCACAGCGTGGTACCGGAGATTTATGGGGTATGAAACAATGGGGTATTTCTGACCTGGGAATGGAGGCAATAAAAAATATCAAAATGGTAGAATATGCCAGAAACGAAGCAAAACATATTATTGCAACCGATCCTGATCTTGTACAGTACCCACACTTGGCACAGGCTATCGTAAATAATGATTTTGAAATACATTTAGAATAAAAAAAGCAAGTTTCCTTGCTTTTTTTATTCTAAATTATTTATTGCAAATTGTAGTCTCTGCAATGTTTTTTCCTTGTCGATAATATATGCCACAACGAACGGATCAGGAGATTTTTCACGCCCGGTGAGCGCATAGCGCACTGGCCACAACACATTCCCTGCCCCATGTTCCTGCGCATAATCCCATACAATAGATTTCAAGGTTTCATGATTCCATAGTCCTGTATGTGCTGACCATGTATCATGTACATATTGCAAGTGTTTCTGTGTGGTTTCCCTGTCGCAGGTTTTCCAGATGGCGCGTTCGATATCATACACAGGTTCTGTGGCAGTATAATCATACTCGCCAGATGCTGCCATTTCTGTTACCTGACCAAAATATTCTACACGTTCGATAATTACTGGGAAAAGTTTTTCAAATGTTTCATTCCCTATTTTTTCAAGTAATTCACTTGGCATAAAATCCTTCACATATTTTTTCTGTGTATCGGTGTCGAGTGATTTAATATATTCACGATTAAACCAATTGAGCTTTTCAGTATTAAATATTGCACCTGCTTTTTGCATTCTATTAAAATTAAATCTTTCAATAAGTTCAGGAATTAAAAATATTTCCTGTTCAGATCCAGGATCAGCAGGATTCCACCCTAACATTGAAATACAATTAAAAACCGCTCCTGGTAAATAGCCTAATTTTGCATAGTCTGTCATCGCAAGCGCCCCCTTGCGTTTTGATAGTTTTTTTCTATCAGCTGTAAGTACCAACGGTAAGTGCGCATACTGTGGAATATCCCAACCAAGTGCCTGCATAATAAGAATATGTCTCGGAGTATTAGGAATATGCTCTTCTGCGCGAATCACATGAGTTACTCCTTCGTCATGGTCATCTACAATAGCCGCTAAATGATATACTGGGTCATCAATAGTTCTAGCTAAAACAAAGTCTCCGAGATCTTCAGTATTAATAGTTACCTCGCCACGAATAAGATCAGTAAAAGTAATTACCTGACCAGGGTTACGAAAACGAATTACATCTTTTATAACAGTGAGGTCATCATTTGAAGGTTCATGAGAAACATACGCCTTGTCTTCATTAATAAGTTTTTTAAGGACCTCTTTGTGTCGTTCAAGGTTTTCTGACTGAATATACATTTCGTCATGGTTAATACCGAGCCATGCTAACGCCTCAAAAATATCATCTTTTGATTCTTCTGTATTACGAGCTTTATCGGTATCTTCAATACGAAGTATGAATTTACCTTTATTTTGACGAGCAAAAAGCCATGCATACATGGCAGTTCTATACCCCCCAGCATGAGCTTTCCCAGTTGGAGATGGTGCAAAACGGGTAACGATTTTTGGATTATTTTCTGACATAATATAATGATACTACCACAAAATGAATCAAAAATACAGTTTTAAATATCTTGTCTTTTAGGGTTAAAATATCTATAATATACATATATGCAACAAAATGAAAAAATCTGCGCACAGGGGTCATGTCAGGCGTGTATGATGCCATTTGCCAAAGACCCTGGTGTACGCGAAAACCCGAACTATTGTTCGTATTGTTATAATAATGGCAAGCTTAATTGTGAAGGAATGAGTTTATCAGAATTCCAAACCATGTGCTACCAGTCTATGCGCAAAAATGGTACCCCATGGATCCTGGCAAAAATCTATACCTGGATGATCCGTTTCGCTCCATATTGGCGTAACAAAAAATAATCAATAAAAAACAACCCGTCAACCAAGAGGGTTGTTTTTTATTAAAATCGTGATATAGTTATGATTGAATTTTAACCTATAACAATTACATAATGGAAAATCACTTTTTAGTCCTGAGCACCGATAGAGACAAGAAATTTGCAGAAAAGATTGCAAAAAGAATAGATGGTGGTAATTGTTTACAAATCGTAAACAGTGAAACATTTAATTCTGGCGAAGTAATCGCCTACCCTTCAGATAGTGTGAGAGCAAAGTATGTGTTCATTGTTCATCAATACAATGGCGACGTGAATTCAGAACTTATGCGAGTACTTACGCTCATTGATGCATGTAAACGTGCATCAGCAGAAAAAATATTTTTGATTGATCCATTTGTGCCTTATCTGCGCCAAGATTATAGGTCAAAAATGAGACAGCCCATTACAGCGAAACTAATTGGAGAATTTTTTGCAGTAGCAGGACTTACACAGCTTATTACACTCGACATGCACAGCAAACAAGCCGAAGGATTGATAGGTGTCCCAGTAATCCATATTGGCGGTAGTATACTTTGCACCGATTACCTCAAAAAATATCCTGGAATTGATTTAGCCAACCTTATCATTTCAAGTGCCGATGTCGGTGGAGCAAGTAGAGCAAAAAGTTTTGCCGAGAAACTTGATACTGGTTACGTATTGGTTGATAAAACCAGACCAAAGCCTGGTGAGATTGGTAACATGGTTCTGATTGGCGATGTAACTGGTAAAGACGTCATAATTGTCGATGATATGACCGATACAGGTGGTACTATCATAGGGGCAACTGACTTACTCTATGAACAAGGTGCTCGTAATGTATACGCATGTATTACTCACTTACTTCACAAAAGTAAAGCAATTAACAAACTCGGTTCATCAAGATTAAAAAATGTGTTTGTGACAAATTCGTTTGTTCACAAAAAATTACCGAAGAATTTCCAAGTAATTCCTCTCGAAGAAAAACTTGCGGAAATCATCACCGACATACTGGCAAAAAGACCAGTAAAAGCATAAAAAAGATAATAGTTTCATTAAAAAAACCCGCATATATATATAACATATACATGCGGTTTTCTATTACCCCTTTTTACGGAGAAATTCAGTACGCAGAATGATGCCTTTCATATCATCAACGCGACATTCGATTTCTTCTTCATCGGCAGTGAGTTTTATGTTTTTAATAACCGTCCCCTTACGAATTGATAATTTTGCCCCACGGACATTAAGATCTTTGATTACTTGGACACTGTCGCCACTGTGGAGCTCTGTCCCCTGACAATCCACTACCTGATAGGTGTTTTCTGTTTCGTTTTCCATAGAGAACCAGTATATCAAAAAACAGACGTTTTGTCTGTTTTTATGCTAAATTATCCACAATATACCTGAAATGTTTTTCCGATACAGGCTGGACTGATAGACGCGAACCTGTTTGTGCTACCGGTATACCGGATAATTTCTGATCGTGTTTAATCTCTGTCAGTGTTACAGGATGCTGGAACTTGCTAACAAAAGTCACATCCACACAATACCAGATTGGTTTTTCGTGACTTGATTTACTATCATAATGGTCGTCACTCTTATCAAACTGTGTTTCATCTGGTTTTGCCTTGCCACTGACTCGTGCTGTACCATACACCCCTGTGGGATTGTGTTTATCACCACCTGAATGATAGAACAATATCTCGTCCCCCTGCTCCATAGTGTTCATGAAATTCCGTGCTTGATAATTACGCACACCTGTCCACGCCGTTTTCCGGTCACGTTTTAGATCGTCGATACGGTAACAATCATGTTCACTTTTAATGAGCCAATACTTCATAAAAAATTATTTTATTCGTCACCCACAGGACAAGTGTTTTTACCAATAATCTGATACCACAAACACCACCTAGCAATTGCCTGATATATACAAAACAACACCACAATACCCAATACTATCATGACCGGCATAGTGTGATTGCCCAGTATCATATAGATACCAATAAACACTGCAAACAGTAATCGAACAATTCTATCAAACGTACCGATGTTTTTTTGTGGAAATAATTTCATAAGTTTTAAAAAATAATAAATAATATTCTACCAATTCATAAATGTAATCGTTAATTGTAATACCGTAGCAAATGAAACCCATAACAGATACGGAATTTGCATATACGCAACCCACCGCATGTGGGGATATATCGCAATCATCGCCCAGATAATCGTCCCCAGAACAATCAGAATATCCAGTGACGCCAATGGCAAGTTCCGCAGTCCGAACTGTATCGGTGTAAACGCTAGGTTTGCGATGATGTTGATAATAAACGGCAGTACCACGATAAACGGCAGTCGTGATGATCCTGTAAATGCACGCATAAACACCGCACCGAACGATACGATAATCATGACATATAACACGCTCCACACAGGACCAAATATCCATGACGGCGGCGCCCATGTAGGCTTGACCAGTTCTGCATAGTTGGTAAAGGAACTGTTACTAAAATATTTCAAGATTGTTTGCATGAGGGTAGTATAGCACAATTATAAAAACAAAAACCCTGTTAGGGTTTTTGTTTTTATAATTGTGCTTATTTTAATAATTCATACTCAAAAAGTTTTGTCTGTATATTATTTTCATAATATCTCGCAAGTTTTGTTTTAATCCCATTGATCGCTGTATTTAATTGTGGATATTCGTATATCCATTCATCATTTTCACTTTTATATCTTGTATTTAATTCTTGATCTATTTGATATGTTCCATAAGTATATTTTTTATTATAATTTTCTGTGTCTTTTGCCATTTTTAAAATATCATTAAAAGAGTCTAATAAATCTTGCTCTTCTTTTGTAATTTTATAAACTTTTAATTTCTCACTTGCAGTAGTTTTTTTATCAAAACAAAGTTCATTTTTATAAAATATTCCATCACTTCCATCAAAACTTCTACAATGATTTTTTTGTGAAAGACAAGTAAATATAAAACATTGTTTCAAAAAAACTTTATCTTTTAAGTATTTATTTCCGCCGTCTGCTGTTGTAAAATAAACATCTCTTTCATACCAATTTTTTTGTGGATAAAGCTTTGCAGCAAATAAAGGAAGTTTTTCAATAAAATTATCTGATCTTAAATAAAATCCTCTGGCTCCATAATAAATTTGATTGAGTAAATTATAATGTTTAGCATCAACAGAATAACCAATAGCCTGTAAATAACCAACGATATTTTTATTATACAAAGAAACTCCATCTTTGTTTTTTACTAACACTTCCAAACCATCACCACCACACCAAACACTTGTTTTTTTATCTTCATCAAAATCTCTTTTATCGAAAAATGGAGTTAAAGTTGAATATACCTTTTTAATTACAATATCATCAAGTCTTAACAATTTATCATCATCTAGATCTTCAGTTTTATTATTGTCAATATCAAAAACTTTTAAAGTTAATTCTTCCTTATTTTCTTCTTCATTTTTCCATAAAATACAACTGATGGAACTGTCTGTTGCATGAAAATATTTTCTATTAAACAAAAGTCCATCTATAAACTTTTTATTACCAAGACCAAGAGATTTCCAGTATTTTATAGGACTAAAGAGTATATAAGCATCGTCTTTTTTAGTTAAATAATATTTCCAAGCAGACCAAATAAATTGATTTGAAATATCTCTTGCTGTACTTATATTTGAGTTTGAAAGATTTTTTAAATCTTCTTTCATTTTTTCAAAAGTAAAAGTTCCTTTACTTGTTTTATTTGTACTATTTTCTGTATTTGCTGCACTACTATCTCTATAAGGAGGATTTTCGTACAAAATAATATTTGTTTTTGGATCTTTAACATAATTATTTACTTCATCTATAATCTCGAAGTATTCTTTTTTTAGTTTTGCTTTATTTTGACTTTTACTACCCATAACAAATATTTCTGATAAAGCATCACCTCCATTTACAAGTTGATCTTTTGGATTAACTTCTGGTGGTATTATAAGCCTAACCTTATCACCAAATCTTTCATACAAAACAATCCACTCTTTAAGTTCATATGTGTTTACAATAGCATGAGATAATTCATTATCGAAAATAAAATCATGCATTGATAATTTTGTTTTATGTTCTTCTAGTTCACCAATAGTAATATCATTGAATATCTTATCTTTATAAAAAGTTTTAATGACGGTTGCTTTATCCTGTAAATATTTTATTTTTATTTCTTCAAGAATATATTTATCGAGCTCGCTTATTGTTATATCATTCACATTCTTATCAGTGAGAAACTCTTCAAGGTTCCCTGTCCCTGCTGACCTATCTAAAATAATATAATCATTGCCTTTTGGTATTTCTTTTATTGCCTTACGAACAAGTTCTGTTGATTTAAGGCAGTAGAGTTTGGGAGTATAAAAAGCACCTAATTCTTTTTTTAGAATTTTAGCATTTAATAGATCATTTATATATTTAAAATCTAAATCAGACCCTTTCCAAGGATAAATATATTTTTTAAAAACTTTTGGATCTCGTAATTCTTCAAATAATTTACTTTTTGTCGCTTTTGGATTTTCCCTATAAAAATGTTCTGACCATCCAACAACATTAAATACATCTATATGTACTCTCGTATACTCTAGATTGTCTAAAACCTTTATTATTCTTGAAAGTCCTTTTATATTACTAAAATCTATTTTCTCAGGTTTTATATTTGTATTAAACTCGGAATTATTTTTACTAGCTGACCCCGCATATATTTCTTCTATATATTTTAAAAATTGAAATGAATCGAAAAGATAAGCAATTTGTTCATTTAGTGCTACAAGTAAAATTTGTTTTGGCACTGGCACACCTCTAACTCTTAAGTGACTCAAATATTTTATAGCTTGAAATAATACTTTATTTATATCACCTATAGTAAGCTTAAACTCAAAAAGAGTACCTTTATAAATACCGTCAGTATTATTTGTAAGTTCAATATCAGCACTGATTTTTAAATCTTCAAAGAATTTTATTTGCCCTTCTTTTTCTGATAAAAATTTTAAACTTTTATTTTTCATATTTCCATCATACCATAAAGCTTTTAATTTTGAAATAAACTCACACTTTAAACCAAACGGCCCCATATTTATTGGACTTAAAGCTCCGCTTCTTTCTTTTCAGTAAGGACAAGTAGATCTTCTTTTGTGAGTTTTGAGAATTTGGACATAAGAAAAATATTTTATAAATATAGTTAAAAACTCCTATTTAATACATAGGAGTTTTTAAGTGTTTTAATTTTTTTTATTAAAAACTTCATCAACTAAAGATTTCTTTTTATGGGTTACCATTTTATGGAAAAAAAATATTGCACTAATCCCAGATATTACAACAAGAATTAATGTTATAGCATGCCACGTAGCACCTGAAATTCCTATAAAATTATTGTAATTACCTACTGTTGGTAGTGAGATTAATGTAGGGACAAATAAACCAATTGATATACCAAAACGAGTAGTATTATTTGATTCTGAATTCATTGTCAACTCAATTATACGTAAACGATCCTTAGTAATAACAACATGGTCACCATTTGTAGCATCATACCAAATAGGAGTCGCTGAGTTTAATTTAAAACTATTTTTTATATCATGATTAATGATTTTTTTCTTACTCATACTAATTACAATTGAAAACATAATAGAAACATGCTATTATGTAATTAACCCAAAAGGGTACCAATTAAAATGCTCAACATTTCCAAGGAAGAAATTTCATTTTAATAGGATTTGATTAATAATCAATCAATTAGTCAGAAATATAAGTTTCTGGCTTTTTGATTTATAAAGAACTTCTATCTTTAAGATAAATAACATATATTTTTCCTAGATTTTCATCCATTATTTCTTCTGGTTCATATCTTCCACAATATATTTTTTGATCGATTTTGAAAGTTTTCAAAAAAGATTTTGCATTTATATATCCACCTTTTTCACGCATTTTTACACTAACTGTACCTTTTTCTTTCTGTTTTAAAAATTTAAATGCAATAACTTTTTTTTCTTGATCATAATACATTTTTGTAGCAACAACATCTTTCACATCATATTTACGGGAAAAACCTGATGATATACCGAAACCACTATTTTCTCCTAATGAAATAATAGGTGTTAGTTTTGCTCCTACATCTCTAAATTCTGTAAAATTAAACATATAATAAGTTTATAAAAAATCTTTTAATTATCGACCTTTTTTAATTATACATAATATACACAATAAAAACAAGTGTTTTGATGAAAGGGTAATAACTATGTTAACTTGTCAACACATATTTACGTAAATACTGTACTACATTACTGTACCACAATATGTTCAATCAAAAAAACCACCCCTATTTGGGGCGGTTTATTGGTTTCTTGCCATTTGGTTGATTTGGCCTGGTAGTTCTGAATTGATTGATTGCACTGGTGAGTTTCTCGGGCGAGAGTTTTGCAGACCGTCCCTGTGCCTGGGACTTGATCATTTCCCATAGTTTGCCGTTTTGTACACGCTGTGCCTTTGCAGGATTGTCGCGATGGCGACCTTTGTTGTTTGTTTTGATATTCATAATAATTTTTAATGTAACATATTGATAGTGTAAAGCATTTTACCCCGGATGTACACCGCCGTGGGTTATATCATTTAGAAAGTCAATAAAAAAACCCCTTATACTCCATCTTGTATGTATAAGGGGTTATTAAAAATCTTTTAAATTGTTTTTATATCTCACGAGATAGGTTACCAACCATCCGCGATCTCACATCTAACATAAGGTCCTGATGTGATTCAAAATCAGATGGTACTGCAGGACATAACACGTCAATATCTGTAATACCTGGTTTTATAAACCGTTGTCCCTTTGGACAAAAATCTCTTTTATGAATACAAACAGGGATAATATCTATATTCATTTCTTTTGCAATTTCAAAAATAGGCATTTCGAATTCATTAAGTATTAAACCTTTATTGAAATCAGAAATCATCATACGTGTTCCTTCGGGAAAAATGACTACACTCCAACCTTTTTCTAATGCTTCTTTTATTTTCATACCAGCCTTACCTCGGCTTATTCTACTTTTCCTGTTTACTGATATAAACCACCTGGGCAGTATCCAGCCGAATATTGGCCACTGTTTTTCCAAGTTAGATCCATACACCACTGTGTAATGTTTTGAAAATTTTCCTACTGTAGCAGTAGTGAGAAAATAATCCAGAAATTTCGCATGGTTCGCCATAAATATTGCAGGTTTTTCATTATATTCACGAGGATTAGGTAAATGACTCTTAACTCTAAACCATCCACAAAATCCATATGCGATAATACTTCCGGCAATAAAAAAATATCTGCATATAACATATCTGGACGGATCATATACTAGAAACGGTATATACGCCACACCCATGACAATGATTGTAAACCAGCCAAGTACCCGTATAATAGGCGTGATGAGTTTATAAAAAATATTGTTCATTTTTTCAATTTTAATTTAAAATACCATACCACAAAACCCTTGATTTTTCAAGGGTTTTGTTTCAAGGCTATTTTTCTGGGACATACCCCTCTGCTAATAACTTTTGCAATTTTATGTTTTCACCTCCTCGATTATAGTTCCCTATTTTCCCATCCGACCTAATTACCCTGTGACACGGAATTGTATCAACATAGTTTTTTCGCATAATACTCCCTACTGCACGACTGGACTGTCCATTACCCGCACGCTCTGCGACCTGTTTATAGGTCATCACACTCCCTGCTGGAATAGATTTCACAATATCAATGACTCTTTCAGTAAAGGTTTTCATAGGGGTATATTATAAAATCTGAATGGTAATAGTTATTTCATCACCCGACATGAGTCCCTCAATTTTTCTGATTTTTTGCTTGACGGGTATGAGATAAACTTTTTCCCGTGCACTATAAAACATACTACTGTTCCATGTTGTTTCTCCGATAGTATAACAACATTTGATCATAGAACTGCGTGGGAAATTCTCGCGGAGCATAATAGACATATCTTTGGGAACATAGATAAAATGCCATGCTGACATATCACCGCTCCAACGCCAGAGTTTTGCAGTTATTACAAAATTTCTTTTCATACACCCTATTCATGTGACAGTCCAATTTCAATAATTTTTTCTGCGATTTTTTGTGATGCATTGGGTACATAAAACTCTTTTGCAGACTGTTTCATATCCATAGTCAGCACCGGATCAGTCAGAATACGTTCAATTTCTGCAATGATAATACCTGGTGTCAGGTTTTTTTCCTCGATAACACTACATGCACCGGTGCGGGCATAACTGTACGCGTTTTTACGCTGATGATCATTATTGGTCACCGTGATAGGAATAATAATAGACGGTATTCCCCAACTAGCGATTTCAAATATCTGTGACCCTGCGCGTGAAATAATAACGGTAGCAATACCACCAATCATACGCATCTGTAACGGTGATAAAAATGCAACTGGTTTATAATGATGAATGTATTCATTACGATCCAATACCACCCGAGACGTTTCACTCACACTGTCAAAATTATTCCGTCCTATTTGATGAATGATTTGGTATTTTTCGATAATATGGGGCAACATTTCTAATACTGCCTGATTAATAATTTGTGCTCCTGATGAACCACCAATAATAACAATAACAGGTAAGTCTTTTTGGAGTTCAAAATATTCATAGGCACCAAGTTCCGATGCAGATTCTATTTCACCACGAACGGGTTGACCGGTGCGGGCAGTTTTTCCCGCAGGGAAAAACTGGGCACACTCTGGGTATGACAATGCCACATATGCAGCAAATTTGCCGGCCCATTTCGTGACACGACCTGGTGCGGAATCAGATTCATGAACAATAACAGGTATTCCCAGAATTCGTGCTGCAACTAATGTCGGGAATGACGAGTATGCTCCCTTGGCAAATATTACATCAGGGTACACACGAAAAACTCTCCACAGGGCGACAATTATCCCACCAAAGGTTTTAAAGAGATCAAAAAAGTTTCTTATAGAAAAATACACACGCAGTTTTCCTGCAGGGATATATTGATATGCAAGATGATTATTAAACAATGCTTCGCTATCATACGGTGCATCAGAAAAATAATACATTTGTAACTGAGAAATCTTTTTTTCGTCAGCAACACGTTGTACCGCCTCGGCTACGGCTATCAATGGATAAAAATGTCCTCCTGTTCCTCCTCCGGTAAAGATAATTTTCATATAACATCATTATACCGTAAATACAAAAACTACAATAGGGGCAAGGCTTTGCCTTGCCCCTATTGTAGTTTTTATTCCTCTGGTTGTTTCATAAACCGTGAAATATTAAAAATAAGCCCCGTAGCCATCAAAGACAATGCCAATGCCGTTCCCCCATGACTAATAAATACCAGTGGCAGTCCCGACAATGGAAATACAGCAATTGATGATGCAATATGTAAAAATGACTGACCAATAATCAAGAATATTATTCCCGTGATAATTACCTTGCCGAACATATCAGGTGTACGGAGAGCGATAATAATACCCCGTAATGCAAAACATAAATACAAGATAACAATACTGATTGAACCAACAAAACCCCATTCTTCACTTGCTACCGCATAAATAGAATCACCCAATGGTTCAGGGAGGTATTTAAATTTTTGAATACCCTGACCAAAACCACGACCGTTTATTTTACCTGACCCTATAGCAATCAATTGTTGTTGTACTTGATATGATGACCCTAATGGATCTTTGGTAGGATCAAGAAAAACTTTTACACGAGATAACAAATAGGGACGTGTCATGATGAGCCCCCCAGCACCTATAATTCCTATGATGATAATAATTCCTATATCACGCCATCTGGCACCTGATACAAAATACATACAAAAACATGCAAAAGCAATAATCATAAAACTATCAGTATCTGGTTGCAATAACAATACCACCCCAGACAACCCCACAACAAACAGAAAAGGGATTATCCCGAAACGGAATTGATCTATTTTTTCATAATGAAACGATAACCATGCTCCGTACATAATAATCACACAATATTTCATCAGCTCTACCGGTTGGAATGACAATGGACCCAGATTGAGCCAACGTGTTGCCCCACCATGACTTGCACCGAGTCCCGGAACAAATACCAACAATGTAGCCAATATTCCAAAAGCTCCAATAACATATCCCCATGGACGCAATTTCTTGTGTGGGATATACATGACGACCATAATACCTATAATTCCCCCAACAAATCCCAGTACTAATTGATTGAACAAAATACTCTTGAATTTTGCGGGATCAATAGATAATAATGACAAAGATGCTGACAAAAAAACACCCAAACCAACCACGAGTAAAATTCCTGTAATAATCAGGAATAGTTTATCTATCTTTGGTTGTGTGTTTTCTTTGTGCATAATATTATCCTAATATTACGAATAAAATCGATACAACTGCTAACATCAACGTTACTACCCAGTATCGCATCGTAATAGCCTCCCTGGACCATCCTAATGCCTGAAAATGATGATGAATAGGTGCAATAATAAATACCTTGCGACCCAGATATTTTTTACTCATGATTTGTAGAAATGATGATACCGATGTCAGTACCAACATAAAACCAACAACGGGTAATATAAACACTGCATCAGTTAAAAATGCAATAATAGCCAGACAAAGTGTCAGTCCCAACATACCTGTTTCTCCCATATAATATTTTGCAGGTGGAACGTTGAACCATAAAAATGCTAATATTCCCCCAGTAATTACAAAACACAACGTTGCAATATCTACCTGATTTTGCAAATAGGCAATCACACCAAACGTTCCAAATGATATCGACATAACCCCAGCAGCCAAACCATCAATACCATCAATAACCCGACTGGAGAACGTACCTAATACTACTAATATGAAAAATGGAATAAATGCGTAACCCAGATTCCAATATCCTACAAATGGTACATACACACCATGCATATCGAGTTTATAAAAAAACCAAAGCGATGCTAAAAATCCAATACATGCAACAATCGTTACCAGATATTTACTGGATAACCCCTGTGCAAACATTTTAAAACGATCAGTAAATATTTCTAACATGTCTTCAAAAAGCCCAAATATACCCCCGAAAAATAACGCACCGAGCGGAAGTAATGTCTGCCCACGTGACAAGAAGTCCAATTTTTCAAACACAGCTCCCCCAATAAGTTTTGACATAATGAACATCCCCAATATTACTACCAATACAGAAATCCATATAATAGTACCGCCCACACGTGGTGTACCTGTTTCTGTTTTTTCATCATGTAATTGTTTAAATGCATTACTCATTGCATCATCATTATCGGTTCTGGGTCTACGTTTCCATAGTTTTAAATCATACATAACCGGAACAAATAATTTTGTAAGAATAATTCCCAGCACAAAACTAAATAACGATGGCAAAAATATTTTCAAGAGATTAGTAGGAATCATAAAATAAAAAGTAAAAATAAATTATTCTGATACAGATGAATTTTCATCTAACACACCCTGCATACGCGTCATAAACATGTCATATTCTGGCAAATCATGAACATCAGTAATACCAAGTAATTTCAAGGTATCAATTGTAACCGTGTATTTCGGAATACGTTTATCATCGGTATTATTAATTTTTTGGATGAGTCCACGAACTAACAAGTTTCGTAACATAAACTGACTATTTACTCCGCGGAGATAATCTATATCAGGTTTGGTAATATCTGGATGATACAGAATAATAACAAGTGTTTCAAGCGCTCCACGAGATAGCGGACCAGAAAGCTCCTGTTTGCGCAAATCAGACAAAAAACTATATGTATCAGGATGGGTTCCCATAGTAACCTCGTTTCCATCATAGACAATGACAATACCCCGATCCTGATATTCCGCCACCAACTGTTCTACTGCGGTGCGCGTTTCAGCTAGTGATGCATTTACTATTTTTGCAAGTCCGGCAACAGAAATACTACTCCCCAGAGCAAACAAGTACGATTCTATTTTAAAATTAATTTTCATACAGGTAATTAATGAGTTATACCACCATCTGTAGTAGTGATTTCTATATCAGTAAAATTATTATTTTGAACAACATGTACAATACCCTTTTTAAACATTTCGAGCATTGCTAAAAATGAAACTACTATTTCTACTTTTGCTCCCTTTTTTTCCTTGTCATTAGTTGACGCATAGTATCGTGACATGATTGCACCCTGCCAGGAAACATTTCCTTGGGTGACGAGCTTTTCAAATCGAGCAATAACATCCTCGATCCGTACCGTTGAAACAATAGTTGCTTGTTCATTTTTTTCTAGAACAGGTACTGATTGCAGTACGTCTCGTAAGATTTCTATTAACCCCCCGATATGTATTTGATCGTCCGGTATAAACAATGGATCTTTTGATGTATAAAGAATACTCTCTGGTCGTTCATACCAACCAACAGTATCGATATTTTTACTCAGTTTGTCAGTATAATCTTTGATAATAGCGTATTTACGCAACCGTTCAGTTAGGTCATCGATACTTACAGATTCTTCAGGTGTCAATTCCACTGCAGGCAAGATTGATTTTACCTTGATCAATAATAATGTAGAAGTAATAACCACAAATGACGTGATTTCTGCATAGTTCAGATTTTGTTGTTGCATATATGCGACGAATTCATCTGCAATAGATGCGAGAGATATTTCTGAAATATGTAGTTTTCTTTTTTCAATGAGCGCAAGTAGTGTATGGAGTGGCCCTTGAAATTTTTCGGTTACAATCTGAAATGACATGGGTACAGTATATCATGTTTTTTTAATATAAAAACCACCCGTGTGGGATGGTTTTTATGATATATGTCGGATATGTTTACGATAGTAATCAGTCATAATTAATGTCGACAATGGCACCGTAACCAGAAGCCCAACAAGAAGTAGTACCGCACCTAAAATGTTTAACAAAACTATTTTAATGATCAAGAAAAATATATCAGATGTGTGACCCTGTGTAGAATGCCAACATGTTTTGAGCATTTGGAAAACTTTTTGATGTTCATAATGTTCCCATATCCATTGTTTAATAAAGGTAACACGTAGTGATACATATATAAGACCAACAAATAATATTATTCCTGCAATAACCGCCAAAATAGTAGCTACGATTCCAAAATTAATACCAAGAAGTACTCCGAATATTAAATAAAGAATACCAATAACCAAAGCAGCACCCAATGCATATACGAGCATTGCTCCCAACATAATAAGTACAAATAATATCGATGTCGCAAGATAAGCAACCCATGCACGCCATGGTGTCATAATTGTTTTCCATGATACGTGTTTTTCATCAATAGCATGTAAATTTATTTTTGTATAACCGACAGTAAATGCTGTGTCGTATGCTAATTTTACAAAAAAGAATATAATAGTGATTAACCCAAAAAGTACAGGGATATTTTGAAATATTTGTGGAACAATTGATAATAACATCGAACCAATAAATACAGCAATAGGTAATAGTAATAATACTGTCCAATGATTTTTAAAAATAGACCAAGATTTACGAAGTGATGTACGGAATGAAAATGTTTGCATATACTCATTATAGTACTCTGTTGTATAAAAAAGGCAAGTTTAATGATATACAAAAAAACGCACAACAAAAAGAGTCAAAAAGTAGCATAGCTACTTTTTGACTCTTTTTGTTGTGCGTGTGCCTGGATTCGAACCAGGGACCCTCCGAGTATCAGTCGAATGCTCTAGCCAACTGAGCTACACACGCATGAGAAGAATTTTTTCAAAGAAAAAATTCTTCAAGGCATCTAATATATCAGAATTACCCTAAAAAGCAAGGTTATTATTCTCCATCCTCGAAGCTCTCTGCATTTGCTAGACTATCTAATATTTTTTCAATATTACCAAGCATTATCCCAGGAATGTTCGAAAATGATTGTTTAACACGATGATCAGTAACACGATCCTGAGGGTAATTATAGGTACGGATTTTTTCACTACGCTCTCCTGTCCCTACCTGGCTCTTACGATTATCTGCATGTTTTTTTGCTTCTTCTTCATCGTGTAACTGTTGCAATTTTGATTTTAATAACGCAATAACACGTTCTTTGTTCGCTATTTGTGAACGTTCCACGGTAGAACGGAATGATATATTTGTGGGTTTATGGATAATACGTACTGCTGTTTCTACTTTGTTCACATTTTGCCCCCCTGCTCCGCCTGATCGTGATGTTTCAAATTCCAGATCTACTGGATTGAGTTCCACAGTGAATTTTTGTCGTATGGGCATAATAGCTACGGTTGCAGTACTGGTATGAATACGTCCCTGTTTTTCTGTTGCAGGAATACGTTGTACACGATGTACCCCTGTTTCGTATTGCAACATTTTGTAACAATCTTTTCCTTTTATCTCGAAACTAGCTTCCTTGTATCCGCCCATATCGTTCGTAGATTCATCAATACGTTTCCATGACCAACCCATTTTTTCAGAATACCGTTCATACATTTCTGCTAGATTAAACGCGAACAATGCTGCTTCGTCCCCACCTGTTCCCGCCCGAACCTCTAAAACAAGTTCGTTTGGAAATTCTTCTTCTTCACGTTCTTTGTCTTGTATTTCACGGATTTTTTCTTCGATTTCTTTTTTTGTTTTTTCCAGGGACACAATATCTTCTTGGGCGAGTTCAGTCATTTCAGGATCATTTAAAAGCCCCTGTGCTTCAGAGATTTGTGCAACGATTTTTTCCCATTCATATCCATAATACTGGGTACGGGGATTATTTTTAACTGATTCAATATCCATCATTTTGAAACTGTACCATAAAAACCTTATTTTTTCAAGAAGAATATAACAAAAACAAAAAACCCTTTCGGGATTTTTGTTATGCTGCAACCTTTTTGGCGCGAGCGGCACGTTGTTTGAATTTTTCTGCACGTCCCTCGGTATCGAGAGCTTTATCCTGACCAGTATAAAATGGATGAGATTTACTTGAAATTTCAATTTGGAACAACGGGTATTCCTTACCATCTGTCCAGGTAGCAACTTCCTTGGTCTCTACGACTGACCCGATAAGGAATTTTTCACCACTAGTTACGTCATGAAAAATAACGTGGCGATAGTTTTTTGGGTGGATATCTTTCTTCATGGGAACACTATACCAAAACTACAGATTTTTGCAAGCATTTCTTGAAATCATCTGCCAGGGGCGCTTTGACCGTTATTACCGCACCTGACAGGTCAAAAAACTGTATTTGTTCAGCGTGGAGCATGGTACGTTCTGCCCCGAGCATCCCTATTGTCTTTGGTGCATACACCCGGTCTCCGATAATCGAATACCCTAAATATTTCATATGTACACGCAACTGATGGGTACGCCCGGTTTCAGGAAATAATCTCACTGCGGTAAATCGAACCCCATGAATATCTGTAAAACGGTCGGTCACCACATACCGTGTAACCGCATCACGCAAATGTCCCCGTGCGTATTTCCCTGCAGCCCATTTCCGAATATCATTTGCACCACGCCCAATAGCCACATCGACCAAACCCCGCTCATCATGTACAAAACCAAAGACAATAGCAACATAATGTTTACGTATGGTGTGGTCTTGGAATTGTTTTTTGATATGTTAGAAAAATTTTTGTGTTTTTGCAACGACAATAACCCCAGATGTTTCGCGATCCAGTCGATGCACAATACCTGGACGATGTATCGTAAGTAGTTCCCCCTTGTGTTCCAGTATCATCGGTTCCCCAATATCCTGTAACATCGGATAATGTTCAATAATCCAGTTCGACAGGGTGTATTCATCAGTCTTACCATCTGCATGTACCACCAAACCACTGGGTTTGTTCAATACCAAGTAATCAGACGTTTCTGCGAGGATATTAATTTCCATATTCATTACTCTCTGTACGAGCATATTCTAAGCTTTTTAAAAGTTTAAACTCTTCGATTAATTGATCTAGTTTTTCTGACACTTTATCAGAATGATCTATATTAATCATTTCGTCTATTTGAGCATCGTTGAATGATAACTCTTTTAATGAATTGATTACTGTATAATATTTACGAAATATTGGATTTTTATATTCTCCTGCAAATTTAGCAAGCTTTTTACATGAATGAATAATTTGATTCATGATATTTTTTCTTTGTGGACTATTTTGCAAACTATCTTGTTCTGATGACACGTTTGTATTTCGTAATATCTCTACCATATCTCGTACATCATCCACCCCAAAATAGAGAACCATTTTAGGAACTTTGAATTCTTTTTTACAATTACCTTGATCATCTTTTGAATATTTTATTGTTGGTTGATATCCATCAAAAATAGATTGTAGTAATTTAAAAAATTTTTCTTTGAATTGTTCACTTTCTAATCCACGAAAAGTAACATCAATACCTAAACCGAGGAAATCACTTTCATCAGAGTCTTTTTTAATTTCGAGTAAATCATCAATACCATGCATAACATCATCAAACTCTGAGGTACGAACAATTGAAACTTTTTCTCCGAACCATTTTAATTGAGAAACTCCTGTAGCTACAGCACACTCTGTGAGTGTTGCTATTTTTTTTGCGTTTTCTATTTTTTTATAATTTGGAGAGGATACATCATTTTTTTGTTTGAATAATTCTTTTCTTTCTTGAAGTTTATCAAAATCTTTTTGGATTTCTTGTATTCCCCCACCTATGACTGATTGGAACTCATGATAGTAATCCAATGTTTCACTTGAATCGTTATTTTCTAAAATAACTCGAGTATATAAACTATCTAATTCATTACTATTTTTAAAAATGTTTTTACGATTAATTTCATCAAGTAGTAGATTGGCTTCTTTGAGTTCATTTTCTTCTGCTGTGAGTTCTATCTTTTTTGCACCTTGTAATGTGATTCGTTCTGTTTCAATATGTTCTGGCTGTATAACTACTTTAGGTTTTTTTTCTTGTACTGGTTCGGTAATAAATCCTGAGTTTTTTAATTCTTGAATAATTCCTGAAATATCAGAACCCGGAATAAGTCTGCTTATTTTTTGATTAATAAGATCTGTAATTAAAATTATATTTTCATCAGTTCCTATAGTATCTAACTGTGCTTTTGTAATAAAATCAACCATTTTTTTTGCAGATAAATATTCTCTACTTCCTGCTGTTTCTTTGAAATATTCTTGTTCTGGAACAGTATTATGCGACTTGTTTTCAATAAAAGACTTAAAATTCATATACCCATACTATATACTGGTAAAAATGATATTGCAAATATTTTATAATATGCTATAGTCTCATTACTGTCCCCTTTGGTAATCCTGGTCAACACGCGCGACAGAACCTCCCTGTAGTTCAATGGATAGAACAGGAGACTTCTAAGCTCTTGATGTAGGTTCGATTCCTGCCAGGGGGACAATAAAAATACGCGAGATTAGCTCATGTTGTAGCGACTCGTGAAGACATATTGGTTATATATAAATACGCGAGATTAGCTCAGTTGGTAGAGCAACTCATTTACACTGAGAAGGTCAGGGGTTCGAGTCCCTTATCTCGCACAAAACATTATCCCAAACATGCACAGCATTTTGGGATTTTGTTTTGTCGCGTAGGAAGGGACGAGAACCGAGGGTGCGACAAAGTCTGCGAAGTGATAACGTAGCGGCGCACCCGAGTGGAGGTCAATGGAGTGAGATATTTTATGAATATAATGAAATAAAATATCCACGAGAGTGACCGAGTCCCTACATATAAAACAAGAATAAGAAAGATATAATCCATCAAAAAACCCATCTCAAGGATGGGTTTTTTGAAGAACGTTTGTTGTTTTCATGAAGATTACTTTTTGAAGCTCTCACTCACAAGCATAGTATATCATAATAAAAATAAAAGTCAACAATATTCTGTTTTGTTATTATTTTCCTGTGGAAAACCTAGTCGAACAAGAACTAACGAAGTACGTATCTTTTAGTTATTTACATCTATAAGAGAAAGTATAGATTCATACGGTTCCAAATCTGCACGATTGTGACTGGCACAAGTAAATCCTTGCAATATCTGTTCCTGTACATGCTCTACAGGGATTCCTGTACCTATCACGAGATACTGTTCTATCCCTGGGATAATACTCCCCGACCCTGTAAGCCCTATCAATTTTGGTATTACTTGAAATGGTTCAGGAATATACCGATATTTACTATGTATCATCTGCCATTCACGAATAGTATCAATAATAGGTGATAATGCATGATGTAATAATCCCAAAATACCTCGATCAGGATGTTGTCCTGTAATACCATATTTCTCTAATATTCTAACTGCTTCCCCCCTATCAATACCTACATGACGAGTAATAATATCTATCAAGGTATTTTTACCCAAGGAAATATCCTGCTGATATAATACTCGTCCATCTGCAACCCATGACACCCATGACACATCATTACCTAAAGAAATAATGTAATATGAACTAATACCAGAGATGATATTCATTCGTGCATATCCATCACCAATATGATGAATATGTTTTATCTTGATACCCAACTGTTTCATTTGTTCTATTACTGGTGTAATTTTTTGCATATTACATGACGTTGTTTCATAGAGAGTATTATGATTATTACTCAATAACATTGTCTGATGTATTACATAATCAGTATTTTTTTGTAATTGTGTTTGCGAGAATAATTCTGGAACAATATATCTTGTGATACTACCCGATGGAGCTATCATATGGACGGTATGTTTTTTCACGGCACTCACAAAATCAACAGGAAGAGATGATTTTTTTAATAGTACATCCGTCGCAAAATTCCCCTGTCCAGTAATTATCATACGTCCATGAATATCACGCAGATATGATGTTGTCACCCAAAAAATGCTCCCCGACGAAATACCCAGAAACATGTCTGGTGTTTTTTTCTTGTCTTTTGTTTTCCAGAAAGAGAACATAGATTATGAGAGAACAAATAATAGAGACGAATAAAAAGTAAAAACTATCGTACACGACTGCCTGGTTCGACAGGTTCATCTGGTATTAAAAATACTGGCTTATCACCCCCTACTGCCATAAGCATTCCATGAGATACATGTCCACGAATAGTACGTGGTTCCAGATTCACGATATAAAGCACTTGTTTACCAATCAGTTCCTCGTAGTCTGGATAATATTCACGAATACCTGATATGATCTGACGAATATCACGTTTCGGTTCTGTAGTAACGTTTATTTGCTCTAACGCATTATCTAGCTTTGCGGTTTCAGTATCTGTCAGAATATTATCTTCTGATACACCATCATGATTCCCATCCAATTGCTCTATAGGTTCTATTGTCTCGATAATTGGTTCCACGAATACACCAAAATCTATCTGACATTTCAATAATTTATCAGCACCTGATATTGGTTCTATTTCGCGAATTGTTCCAATACGAATATCCATTTTTTTAAATTCATCATAAGTAATATATTCCATATGTCATGATTATAGCACAAGAAAAGAAAAAGTGCATAAAAATATCTCTTACAATAATAAGAGATATTTTTAAATTATATTCTATCTAAATATCTCTGTAACATCACCGCTGCAGCACGATCATCAACAGGTGATGTATCACGTTCTGTACGTCTTGGGGTTGCAACAGGTTTTTTCCAATCAAATGCACGCACTGCTGAGCTGGAAAAACGCTCATCGGAAAACTCTACTGGTAATCCCGACAGGATACCTATTTGTTCTGCAAATGCATCAATATCGTCCATAATACTATTGCGTTCTCCATTTTGCATCAATGAATTCCCAATAATAATTTTCTGAATACCTTCATCGTGAATATACTGAATAATCTCTGTTAATGCTTTTACAGATTGCATAACAATCTTTCGAGGAAATGCAATACTGCCTCCCTCGTCAGATACTGCAATACCAATTTTCTTTGTTCCGTAATCTATACCTATATGTTTCATAGGGCGAGTATACCACAAAATAACTCATATAAAAAATCCCTTAAGGGATTTTTTATATGAGTTATTTCAATTCTACTTTTCCTCCTGCATCTTCTAATTGTTTTTTCAATGCTTCTGCGTCTTCTTTCTTCATGTTTTCTTTAAGTGTTGCTGGCAAGTTGTCTACCAAATCTTTTGCTTCTTTAAGACCAAGACCGAGAGCTTCTTTTACCACTTTCATGATAGCGATTTTAGCTCCTCCGTCTGATGTCAAAACTGCTGTAAATTCTGATTTTTCTTCAGCTGCTCCAGCTGCTGCAGGACCTGCAACGGCTACTGCTGCTGCAGAAACACCAAATTTCTTTTCAAATAATTTAACCAATTCGTTCAAGTCCAAAACTGACATAGTTTCAATAGCTTCTACTATTGATTTAAATTTTGCAGGAACTTCAACGTTTGCTGATTCATCTGCAGCTGCTGTAGCTGGTGCTGCTGTTTCAACAACTTCTGGAGTTGTTTCAACAGTTTCAGTAGTTTCCACTACTGGTGTATTCATATCTTCCATATAATTAAAAAATAATTAAGTAATAATTAATAAGGACAAGGAATTATCCCTGTTTCTTTTCTGCGATTTTTGAGAGTGCTACCACCATACCCTGAATAGGACTGTTGATAACATTCACGAACATACCGCGAAGCACTGGTGTCGGTGGGATAGTCGCGATAGACATCATAGATGATTGATCCATGAATACTCCGTCGAATACTCCTCCTACGATAGAGAGCTTGTCTTTAAGTTTTGACATCTGATCGTATACTGCGCGAGCAGGAGCGATAAGGTCAGAACCATAAGCAATAGCTACTTCTCCTGGCATGTCGGGCATAGTACCTGACAAACCTGCATCTGTTAAGGCGATTTTCAAGAGAGTCTTTTTAACTACCTTGTATCGACTATCAGAACTGCGGAGCTCTGTACGCAATGTATCAGTTTCAGGAATTGTCACACCATGAGCATGAACGAATACCATAGAACCTGAATTTTTTGCAATACTTGTTAAATCATTAACGAGTATTGATTTTTTGTCTCGTGAGAGTGCCATATAAATAATAATAAAGAGTACGCATTATAAATATAATGTTTTAAATAGACCGACCTGGACGAGAAATTAAGCAGTATTACCCGCACTCGTTGTCTGTGGCGTACCAGAACATCCTAACACAATCCACAAAAAAAGCAACCTTTTGGCTACTATTTTTTGTCTATTTTTTTGCCTTTATTGCCGCGTCTATTCTGGCTCTATTTTCTGCAGGAGTAGGGCTTAACGGAACAATATTTTTTACACTAGCTGTACCTGTCGCTTGAGTATTTGTAGTTAATTCCCTCACCACCTGTTCTGTGTCATCACGGGTAAATATATGTCCCACACTAGAACCCTTGACCCGTTCGAGAAAATCATACTGATCAGCAATAACTAATCCTATCATACCAACAGAAAAAATCCCTAACATCCAGAATAATTTTTTTACTGTTTGGTTCATATTCTATTTATATCACGTATACAGAGATGGGGCAATTTTTGAGCTGTTGGCCGGAATCGGACCGGCGACCTCTTCCTTACCATGGAAGTGCTCTACCAACTGAGCTACAACAGCAACAAGCGCCAGTTTATCATAATCACTTGAAAAATTCAAGAAAATAAGTATACTAGTTAAGTTGAAATTTATAAAATTAATCCTTGTCGGGGTAGCTGTTTTGGTTAGGTAAGTAGAATAAAGTTAAGGTAAAATTTATGTCGGGGTAGCTCAGCTGGTTAGAGCGTAGCACTCATAACGCTAAGGTCGCGGGTTCGA
>CAZGCO010000001.1:86766-89357 GCA_964524475.1 uncultured Candidatus Saccharibacteria bacterium | reverse complement strand
CAGGAACATGAACAAAAAAGTTCATAGTGTTTTCAGTGACGGGACTCTCACCCTCTGTGGTTTGCCGTTCCAGACAATTTACCTAACACATGAATTTGTAACTTTTCTCCTTACGGACGTTCACATCCTACAACCCCAAATGTACCTCGGCATGTTCAATCTATAAATAGATAAAACACACTGAGGTCTATTTGGTTTGGGCTACATTCCGTTTCGCTCGCCGCTACTCAGGAAATTCCTATTGGTCTCTTTTCCTTTGGGTACTGAGATGTTTCACTTCCCCAAGTATGCTCTGCACAATCGCGCAGTCATCAGGCTCAGGCCTGATGGGGTTTCCCCATTCGGAAATCTCCGGGTCAAAGGTTGATTACCACCTCACCGAAGCTTATCGCAGGTTGTCTACGTCCTTCATCGCTCCACAGAACCAAGGCATCCATTCTACGCCCTTAATTTCCTATTAGGAAATGTTATGATCATCTGATCATCTCCCAAAATAAATTGGGACATTGATTACTATCAATGAATACATTACCCGGCGCTTTTTAAACCGGGTTCCGAACCTTGGACATAATAATATGAACAAGGGGTTTATCGGAAAATTAGCTATATGTAAAATATAGCACAAGTAAGCTTTGCATTATTTTGAAAATACAACAATATTACCTATTGTTTGATTTTGTATATTATTGACAAGGAATACAGAATATTGAAATCTCTCTCAAAGATTCAGGAAACTTGCACAAAACAAGTAACGAGAGCCAGTATACGCAAATGAGAAATAAAGTCAAGAGATTCCATGCGAGATTATTCACTGGAAAACAGGAACTGTGGAAAAATAAGGGAAAACAAAAACAACCAATTATTGGTTGTTTTGTGCAAGATCACTTGATTCAGCAATTGTTTCACTTACTACTGATACTGATTCATGAAACACCTTGTTCGCAGAGTCGAGCGCTCGTAATGAATCTCCTTGTTCTAATTTTTTCCCATGCATATCTTTCACTAATATATGTCCCTTTATTTCAGAAGGTGCAACCTGTCCACCGATTTTTGTTTTTTCTAAAACCACACGATCAAACGTGAAAGACCCCACCATGTTTTCTGTATATGAACCTTTTTCTACCGTACGAACCTTGTAACCATCAGGACTCCCATCCAGTTCATCCCATTCTCCATCCTGATCCACATCACCCCCATCAAACGATGTTATGATTTTTTTTGATCCGTCTGCATGAGTTTCTATAATACGTGTACTGATTTTTACTGCAATATCATCCACATAATCAATACGAACAATTAATTGATCACCATTTTCATGGATAATATTATCAATAATTTTATAGCCACCATCTGATGTTTTTTGCATGGGTAAATTTTTTGCAAATTCTAATATTTTTAGTTCTGCTTGAAAATTTTCACCTTTATTATTATTCATTTCTTTTTGGAACTCTATGTGTTCTGCGTCGGTCATATGTGGATTTGCAGACTGTGATTCTTTTGCTAAGAATATTGACGCTCCAGTAAAAATATACGGCATAGCAGTACGGCCTATTTTACTCCAAATTTTCTTTGCTTTTGCAGAAAAACTAGTATCAGCTGATTCTATTGATTTATTTTTAGGTTTTTCAAAATTAAAGTTCATGTACACGATATAAATTAGATTAATAACAACATATATATAGTATCATTTTTTCTATTTTATGTATACAAAAATCCTCGGAAGAGGATTTTTGATCGAGATTAGTCTCGTTTTACCATTTTTGAAACACCATCGAGTACACGTGATGCATGGTCACGTCCACCCAAACCGAATGCAAGTCCTCCTGCGAGAGCAAGCATTGCAACAACACCTACAAATAATGTTTGGATGAATGACTGAGCAATACCCAACTGTGTGAATACCACCATCAAGGTAAAGATCCAGATAGCCCATTTAACAACACTTGATGCAAAATTTGCAGCATGCATATCAGCCATCTGAGATGCACGACGCATAGCACGTGAAGCCCAATCAGCAACAACAGAACCAGCAACCAATATAATAGCAGCAATGATTACTGATGGTACGTATACTAATACAATCTGACGGAGGAATAGATTTACCTCTGAAAGACCCAACATATCAAGTGCAGTAATCAAAAATACGATAATAATAAACCATTTTACCAATCCTCCAATAACACGTCCTGAATTCCAGTTCATACCGATACGACGGAATGTTTCCATAGCTCCTAGTTTTTCAAGCATTTTATCAACACGAGCCATAGTTACCAAATGAGCCAAAGCCTTGCCAACAAGACCTCCTAAGAGAAAACCAATAACAAGAATGATAAGCGCAAAGATAATTACCGGGAGATACATAGCAACTCCGATCCACATAGATTGGAGAGAAGCAACTAATAGAGAACTACTTGATTGAAATAACATAATAACATGTGCAACAAAATGTTGCTGATAGATTAACATGGATAAAATGGACCAGGCTCGATGTGCCTAATTCCTTTTTTTATTATACACCCTTTCTATTATCCTTGTGAAGAGTTTTTCAAGATATCTGGGTGCTCAATTTTAATAAGCAATTTTTCATGAGG
>CAZGCO010000001.1:75785-86756 GCA_964524475.1 uncultured Candidatus Saccharibacteria bacterium | reverse complement strand
AGTATATCACTAATGAGTTTGTCATACATTTTTAAACGATATAAAAACTCTTCAGTGGTCATGAGTGCATATGATATATCACGTCCCAGTTCAGATTCAATATCTACTAATACACGTTCTACATCCTGTTTATTAAACATATTTCCTACTATTAACAAATCTGCCATGCGGTTTGAGTCTCCGATAAAAAACCCTGACGCAACAATGAGATCAAATTTCCCTGTTGCCTGAATTCTTTTTGAAATATCTGATGCCTGCAGGGTTATTGTCTCTGCCAAGAGTGTCGTAAGAATATCTTTATAGATAAACTGTGGATCACTGGTAATACCCAGAATTTTCTTTGAATTGGTTTTACCATTTTTTAGTACCGATTCTACAACACATATACGATCCTTGATACATTGAATAGCATTTAATAATTTTATTTCTTTTTTAATATCGGTTTCTTTGCATTTTGTTTTCTTGACTAATTCAGTCAATGTAAACACACGCTCAGGATTACTGAGTACATGACGCAATATTCGAACACGGGCAGGAGAACCAAATAATACCTCTAATATATCTACTTTTTTACTCGTTTTTTTCATATACCCCTATAGTATCACATGTGTATAAAGGGGCAAATTTTTCTTTGAAAAATTTGCCCCTTTATACTTCATATATTTTACCTAAAACAAAACCCCACAAACTCACAAGTGGGGTTTTGGGGTTATGTATATATTTACAGGTTTTATTGAGTACCTGATGTTAGCTCATATTTTTTTTGACCGGTATACAATCTTTGGAAAAACGTTTCATCTAATGCAGACTGGGAAGTTTTTATCCCATCCAATTTCCCTAAACAATACACATAACTATTGTTATTTTTTACAATAATTCTAAAATCAGAATAAAATCGTGATTGATTTACTATAAATATAACTGAGTCAGGTTGTTTTGTGATTGAAAATTCTTTACTTATCCTATGTTTTGCCCGATAAATCAAGTCTCCTATCCGTTTTTCTCGCACATATAAAGAATATAGCGCATGGAGAAGTTTTATTGAATCATCTTTCTGTATAGGAACTATATTAGCCCCAATGTTCATCGGCAGTACTATTTTAGTTTCTTTTTTTATTTTTTTTACTAGCTGTGTTTGTGTTTGTGTTTGTGTTTGTGTTTGTGTTTGTGTTTTTTGCTTTTGAAAATGTGTAATAACTGGAGTACGATTTCCTATTACTAAAGCATATGCTTCCGTAAAGGTCATCTCAGACGCTTTGCAGTTTGATATTATTCCGAATACCATTACACCGAGTATGCTTAAAGCAATGATTTTAGGGAATATGTCTCCGATTCTTTTTGTTGTTCTTTTCATTTTTTGTGATTTAGTTTTGATTTAATTAAATTTATTCGTTTTGTATTATATATCTATCTGTATTATTTGTCAAGTCTTTTCCGTATCCACACAAATACTGCGGTATAATAGCCTATAATCCATACCCATGACATAGTATGTACGTATCCGAATGCCCCAGAAAAACGTGCAATATACTCTGACAAGGAAACAACGAAATCCCCTAACAATATAAATGGCAAGCTGATAATCGTGGAAAAAACTATTGATATATATGAACCCGCCACCAACACAAACCCGCCGATGGTCATAATACCGACAATAGGTAGCACAATCATATTCAGAGGTAACGCCACCCATGAAATCATCCCCATAATCATCATCGTATACGGAACAACCATAACCTGACTCGCCAGTGTCTGAGCAAAAATAGACCGTAATTCATATCGTTCGGTGACCATTGTCGCCAACCGTTCAATAATGGGTGATATAAATATGATCGCAATCGTTGCAAGTACCGATAAATGAAATGAAACATTATATATAATGAGTGGATTAAACAAAAACATAACAAACAGGGTCAGTATAAAAATACGTACCGATGATTGTGGTCGCACTAATATGCGTGCTGCGTATCCTGACAACATCATAATAATTGCACGTGTAGCTGGTGGAGCAAAACCAGTCATTGCAACGAACATAATCATTACTATACCTGCAATTACATATCGCATATGATATCCAAATCTCCGTGAAAATATAAACACCCACCCTGCAACCAGCGCAATATTTGACCCTGATAAGACCATAATATGTATCAACCCTGTATCACGAAAGACTTGTAATAGTTCTGATGGAAAGAGTGATTTATCCCCTATCATAATGCCTGCATACAGTGCTGCGATAGGTGCAGGAAATAATTGTTCAATATGATTACGTATACTGTGTTGCATTTCAGAGAGTGTACGAAATACTGTGTAATAAATATTTTTATCTCTGGAAACATATGTCACCGTACTGTTTCTCATGAGAGCATGAATATGTTCTGTTGCAAGATATTCACGATAATCAAATACTGAACCAGTATTAGTAACAAATGATTCTGGTTGAGTAATTTCTCCATGAACATTCACAATGTCACCTATTTTTGGTGATGTCATCTGTGGAACAGTTATGTTTATTTTTTCAAAACGAGGATGATCCACGGCTTGGGATTCAATAGTTTTCGGAATAATTGTAACAAGCGTTCCAGTATATCGATCATCTGTCCGTATTACCGTACCAATAACAGAAACAGTTTGTTCGTAATAAAACAGTACTGTATGGGGTGTTTGCCAGATATTATACCAACAATAGTATTGATATAATAAAAACAATATACATACACCTATGCTAACCTTTGAAAAAGATTTCATATTTACATTATAACAAACAAGTTACACACAATAAAACACATCAGAGATGTGTTTTATTGTTTCCATTCCTTTTTCACCATTTCTAACTCTTCTAGTGAAAATACTTTTTTAAATTTCACTTTACCTTTTACTCCCTTTACTTGCTGTTCACATTCTGCCCACGTGTCATGACTGCGAAATATATTATCTACTAATGATACATAAGCAAATGGTTTTTCAGAAGAAGTTTTTTTCTTTGATTTCTTTTTTGCGAGTAATGTTTCATCTGGTTCAGTATGTAAAATATTTGGAACAACTTGGTCTGTATAAACTGACAGTTTTCCTCGATATAATGAAACTGGTTTTCCACTGGAATAACTGGTTGCAATAACATCGCACCGTTCATTACCTGGTATACCCGCATGACCTGCGACATGATGCCAATGTACTGGGTTGGATGTTTCACGGATACGTACCAGTTTCACTAATGATTCCCATAATGGCCTATGTGAAACATCTTGTTTTGTTGTAGTCTGCCAATTATTACGCTCCCAACCATGAACCCATTTTGTTATTCCATTAATCACATACGATGAATCGGTAAATATATGAAGTGTTTTTGTATTGTCACTACTATACGATAGTGCACTAATAACTGCAGTGAGTTCCATTTCATTATTGGTGGTCATGAGTTTGTTTCCACCCAGTTCAATACATTCATCCATCATGGGAAACAGAATAACCGCACCGTATCCACCAGGACCAGGATTACCCAGGGCAGAGCCATCGGTAAAAATAATCAATGAATTATCTATATCGAAAGAATTTTGTTTCATGAAACTATATTATCACAAAATATCGACAATATACAGACGGAGTTCTCCCTTTCCACGGAACATAGAATATTCTATCCTGGCTACAACATTTACTGTCTCTCCTGCAGTAACCTGTTTTGTAAAACTATTGCTATCGCTATACCATGCGATACCACGAACACTACAAGACCCCTGAGAAAGATTCATTTCTATATGCTCCTGCGTTTTACCAAACTGTCCAACAGAAATAATATTAACCTGTTCGAACATAAACACTGGTTCTCTGTTACCCATACCAAACGGTGCCAGTTGTCTGATTGTGTGATAATGATCCAAGGTAACGTCTGACAAGCGAAGCACATCATCTATAGTATATGAAACATTTTCTGTAACTATTTCAACCTGCGGTAAAATATCATATGATTGTTGCAACAATGATTCTAGTCTATGAATACGATCGTATTCCATAACAAAACCACCTGCATCTGCGTGGCCACCATACTGTACTAAATGTTCTCCTATCATATCCATCAAGGTCACCACTGATACACCACCAGTACCGCGAACAGAGCCCTTGATCTGACTATCAGATCCTCCCCATACAAATGTAGTGATATTATATTTCTCTACTACCTTGCCAGCTATGATACCCAATATCCCAGGCGACCATGACACATCACCAATAACAAGAATATTTTTTTCAGTATTATGATCATACATTTTTTCATGTACTTGTTTCATTGCATTTTTTACAATATTTTTTCGTGTGTCGTTGAGATTACTCAGGTTTTTTGCGAGCAGTCGTGCCTGTAAAGAGTCAGTTGTCGACAAGAGTTCTAACGCATCCATCGGATTGCTCATACGTGATGCAGCATTAATACGTGGCGTTAAAGAAAATACAACATCTGTTTCAGTAATATGCCTCACATCAATACCTGATTCTGTAATAAGTGCTGATAATCCTCTGCGAATATTTTTTTGTAAAATCTTCATACCAAAAAAAGCAATAAGACGATTTTCATTTATCAAAGGTACCATGTCAGACAATGTTGCAAGTCCTGCTAAATCCAATAACCATTTTTCAAAACCTGCTGGTGGTAATACTATTCCAGTGGTTGGATTATTTTGTATATGTATGATCATAGCCTGTACCAACTTGAACACAACACCCGAACCACACAACATACGATCGGGATAATTTCCTAATTTTGGATTTACCACTGCGTATGCAGCAGGAATGATTTCCAATGGTTCATGGTGGTCAGTGATAATAATATCGAGACCCAGCTCTATCCCATATTGTACCTGCTCTACTGCAGTAATACCGAGATCAATAGTGATAACGAGATCCACCCGATCATCAACCAGAGAACGGAGTGCATCAGTATGTACACCATAACCCTCGTTATGACGATGAGGAATATACGACATAAAATTCGTATAACCAATCTGACGAAAAAAATCTGTGAGGAGAGCGTTCCCTGGAATACCATCAGCATCATAATCAGAATAAATACAAATACGTTCATTACACTGTATTGCTATCATGATACGTAATACTGCTTTTTCCATATCAGACATTAAAAACGGATCATACATATCATTGTATTTTGGATTCAAAAAATTATTCTGTTGTGTTTCGGTAATATATCCCCGATCATTCAGGAGTTTTTGTAATAATACATCTGGTGTCATGACAGACAGTGTAGCATAAAAAAACCAAAACAATATGCACGGCACCCGTAGGGTGCCGTGCATATTGTTTTGGTTTTTTTATACCCTATTCTTCATCTTTGAAAAATTCAAAGATTGCATTAATTCTTGAAAATGAATACCAATTACTACGAGTTATTTGTTGATACACTCCTTGTGATGTAGGTGCTGCTTTTAACGGTCCTGAATCTTCAACTCTATTGGAAACACTTTGATAGATAGCATCTTTGTTAATATATGCTGAAACAAATGGAGGTGTTGTTATATTATCACACAATACACCATAGGTTAACATAGCTCCTGCATCATCTGGATCGCCCTCGTCAAATCCTGTATATTTATCTGGCTGTAATACATACGAAGTAAGCCATCCATTCAACATACAGTATAGATTTTTTTGTTTATCTTGATCAATCATTTCCCAAATATTTTTAGGGAACTTTGTAAGATAAGCACCACTATATGCATAATTATTTGTAGGAGGTTTAGGAACTACACTATTTATACTACCACTACCTGCAACATAGGTAACGGTTTTATTTTGAGCTCTTATAAAACTGACTTCTGTTTGTATAAGGTCTTTGGTGTAATTATCTGTTTTTGCATGATACCAAGAAATATTACCAGGTTCTTGATCAAGAATATTTTCTTTAAATTGAGGATTTTTTGTATTACTCAACTCTCTCAAAATAACAGCCCTCAATTCTTTACTACTTAATAAAATTTGATTAGTTGTTATTAAATCTTTGAGTGTTTTTTTAGCAATATTATGACTTCCTTGCATTTTAATAACATTTAATCGTCCGTTACCCCAAAACTCATTTACGAGCTTTGTACAGTCTTCGAACAAATGAGTATATCTTTCATTGTCACTGATAATAGCATTTTGAGCAACTTTTGCTAATTGTACCGTACGGTCAATAGCTATTAATTCCCCTATTTTACTAAATGTATTACGTATATCAGTTTTTCCTTTTTCAAATTCTTCCTGTTTTTCTGTATCTGTCCAGGTACAATTAGCAATATATCGCTCTGGGTATGTCCACATGTCCCAATATCGCTCCATAACACGATTCATATTATCTTCATCACTCCCTGGTATTACACCAGTAGGAGTTACGTATTTTTTAGGTGCTGGAGCACAACGTATAAGAGTAGTGTCTACAATAGAACTAGTATCTGGAAGTAGATTTAAACATTCCTTTATTTTTATTTTTGTTGTCATACCAAACAATCCCTGTGAATTAATTGAAACACCTACAAATGGATTACTTGGATCAGGTTTCGGAAATATACGTTCATCAGCAATTAACATACCGTCTTCTTCATAGGTAACATCACCCTCTGGTTCTTTGATACGAAATGTTAATCGTTTTCCTGTTGGAATAGTTGATTGAAACCCTGAGATATTACTACACATATCAGCATCCGAAGTTGTTGTAAAACCACCCGTAGTACTGGTACCTGTACCTACGTTTATTACACCACCACCTGTAGTATTAACTACATCCACCGGTAATCCATCTTTGTTTACAACTTGATTTTTTAAATTAGTACCTGTACCTATAGTATTAAAATTAACTTTATTTTTAGTATTTCCATTATTAGCACCATTTCCTGAAAAAATATTTTTTATTGTCTCGATAATTGTTGGTTTATTTCCACTAATACCTGTAGTGTTAGTATTACTGGTATCAATAGTATCAAATCCTGACCCTGTCCCACTGCCACGACCGCCGTTACCAGTAATATTCTTGTTTTTTTGTGGAGCAAACAATGCAAACTTGCCACGATTTTCTGTATTGGTGGTTTGGAGCGAACGTGATCGCAACCACAAGAAAAATATCACGCCTAATATAATAACGAGTATAATGATAGCTATAATGATGTTACGTTTTTTTGTTTCCATATAATTATCTATATTAGTTTTCGTAACTTTTTGCCCAATTTACGGCAGCAGTTTTTTCAGCAGTAGTGAGTGCATCCCAGTCGCTAGAAATTATTACGAATTTATCTGGACCAACATGAAAAGGACGCTTAGGAGTTACCGTTGCTAAACCATCTTTGATTTTAGCTGTTAATCCCAATATAGTTGTCAGCGAATAAGTACGGTCAACTAAATCTTGTCGCAATTTATCAAATTTTTTCTTTTTACTATCAAATTCAGTAACTGCTTGTCGCATAAATACACCCCCAGGAAACTGATATTCAGCTTTGTTGAGAATATCACTCATTTCTCGACTTGCTAACTTGTATCCATCATCCAAAGAATCAGTAACTGCCTGAGGTATTACTTCAGTACTAGCATCAATAATATTTGCAGCAAAATCATTTTTTATTTTTGATGTCTTTTGATCAAAATATGCTTTTAATCTTTTGTTTGCTTGATAGTCTGGGCCTGGAATACATTGATCTAGGTCAGATAACTTTGTAGGAGTTTTTTTAATATTATCTAGAGAAGTTTTAATATAGCCTAATTCTTCTACAGTATTTCTATACGCTGGAGGTAATTCCTGAGACAGGTCTATAATTTGTCGTGGTTGTTGATTCCAAGGAAGGTCTCCACCTAATTTTGTTTTTGTGTCTTCTATTCCCCCAATATTTTTTGTTTTTAATCCCGCATCTGATGTAAGACTCGACAGTCCACCAGCCTTGAGAAAACCATTTGCCATTTGGAGTAATGTTCCTGCTATTAAATCTCCAAATCCTTTTACGTTATTTGTTTTATTTAATCCTAAATTTACTGCTGATGATAATACTGATTCTGAAACAGCAGCAGGATTAGTAATTAATTCTTCGAGACACCCAATGTCTTCTACAATACTGTCAGCAGCCAATGATCCAAGTGCTAATTTTCCTGATTGAACAGCTGCCTTTGTTTCTATAAATGTTTTAGAATTTTTTATTTTATCTCCATTTGATTTTATTGATGAATTAAGAGATTCTATTTTTTTATTAATATCCTCTAAATCTGTTTGTAATAATTCTTGTTCTGAAGGATCTTTACTTGCATTAATTTTAGTCGTAATAGTATTTTTACGATTTTGTAAAATCTCTAACTCTGACTGATCACTCGCTATTTTTGCACTAAGTGTATTGATAATATCCGAACGTTCTGCATCTTTTGCATCACTACTGTTCGTTGCTTTTATTTTTACACTCGCCTGTTCTACACGATTCGAGTATTTTATTAAATCTAAATTACATTTCCCTTGGGGTCTAATACCCGGGGAAATTAATCGTGTTTTTTCTGCCTCTAATTGTGAAGTGATATTACGTGCCAATTGTTCACCAGCAAGCATGCGCGAACCATACGGATTATTCTGAGGTAATGCAATTGCCATGTATCCTTGCCATCCACCTACTTTTGCATCATTTTGGAAATTTTGCCATTTTGGTCCAATAATTTTATCAAGATTAAAACCATTTAATGGATTTGCTCCTGGGCGTGTTTCTGCTGCACGTGATGCTACCATATCACGAGCTATTTGGTCCGCATAGGGATTGTTTGTATTCGTTAAACTCACTAACATTTTTTGGATTTCACTATCTGTTGTACTGTCAAAAAGACTATTGAAATTTTGTACATAATCTGGATTACCATCACGAGATGCTCCACCATTATTTTTATTGATAATCTTTTGAGCAATTTTTTCACCAGCAAACGAAGCGAGAGCAAAAGCGATTTGATCAAGTCCCAATGTTTTTATAGTATTTAATGTTGTGTTTACAGAAGTAGTGGTAGTTTGACTTAAATTTGCAGCATTAAGAGCAGTGTTGCCAGGGTCGGTAACAACACCTCCTTGAGCAAAAATAATATTCCCTGGTAATACTAAACCAGCCATAACAAAAATAGCTACTAGTTTTTTTATTATATTATTAGTTAAAAAAATATTCATACATGATAGCTAGTTTAGTCCAATAAAATAATTACCTATATTTTGCCCAGATTTTGTCCATGCATTAAAATTCTTTTGCAGAACAATTGTTTTTGTATAAACATCCACATCAGGAAAATCTCCATTTATAATCTGTACCCAGTGATACAATCCATTAATTAATTTCAAGTGTTCTTCTGCTAATGGTAATGGTACCGGTGTTGTTAATAATGAAGTAATTGTTTGGTTTATATTTTTTAAATATATGACTGGTAATACACCTGTTGAATTTACCACATGGTCATATATTTGTTTAATTCCCTCTTGTGATAATGTTGTTGTTTTTAATAATACAGTAATATCTTTTTGGTAACGTGCTATCGTATCTGGATTTACATCTACAATAGTAATATCTGCAGATGAATATGTTATTAAATTACTATCAACACTATTTGCATATGCTAACACCTGTGTCGATACAGCATTTTCTATTTGATTCTTTGTAGGAACCTGATCACCATTTTTTGCGAGATCAGTATAAATATTCAAAGCAATTTTATCAATATTGTTGATAATATTAGGATTTTCTACTACGTTTTTTACATCTGCAGGAATAGCATCTGGTGTTCCATCAGCATTAGTATCACTACTTTCTGGATTCAAATTAAATAATGTTTCCTGCCAATCAGGAATACCGTCCATATCAGTGTCTTTATCTATCGATGACGATGTCCCCCCAAGAGAAAATTTTGGTCTGGGTAATGTATTTTCTATAACTTCAGGTTTTGTACCTATATGTCGTATTTTTGTAATAATATTCGGAATATGTGGATAGATAATATATCCAATACCGATACATATTAATACAATAATCGTGATGACGATTTTTCGACTAGGCAAAAATTGCATAGTACGATAACGCATACTACTCATTGAATCGTTTGTGTCGTACCTTTGAGGAACATTATTTTCCATATGCATCAGTATACACTAATACTGACAGGTTTGACCAGTCATTTATAGACATTTTTTCTGCACGAATATTTTCCGGTAAACCAAGATTATGAAAAAATCTCGTAATTGTTTCACGATCGAATAATTGAGACAAATTACTGATAACCATTTTGCGTGGATGGGCGAACCCTGTTTTTACGAGATTAAAAAATATATCTTCATGATCAATATTCATAAATCTATCACGAGAAATATTATCGATTTTCAGTATTGCAGAATCTACCCGAGGAGCAGGATGAAAACTCCCCGCTTTAACAGTTGCTATATATGATGGGTTTCCATATGCTTGCACACAAATAGATAGAATACTCTCATGTCCATCGCGTGCAACCACACGTTCTGCAACCTCGCGCTGTACCAATACTACGATCATACTTGGTTGATAGATTGCTTCAGTAAATTTCTGAATAATAGCACCCGTGATATTATAAGGAATATTTGCAACTAATTTATAAGTTTTATCATAATACTGTAACACCCCTGGGTCAAAATGGAGAACATCACCATTAATCAAGTCTAATTTTCCTATGTCTATTTCTATTTTGAATTTTTCTGACAAAATACTATACAATGTATCGTCTTTTTCTATTGCTATCATTTTACCCACAAATGGTAACAATGTTTCTGTAAGTGCCCCTAGTCCTGGACCAATTTCCAAAATAATATCGTCAGCTGTCGGATCTGCTGCATCGCGGATTTTACGTAATGCGCTTTCAGATTTCAAGAAATTTTGACCCAAGGATTTTTTTGGTCGTGGAGTACTAATATCATAATCAGATGATTTCTTTGAAATATTTTTTCTCACAGGTTTTTTCATGCAGATT
>CAZGCO010000001.1:46982-75775 GCA_964524475.1 uncultured Candidatus Saccharibacteria bacterium | reverse complement strand
CCCCTAAAACAAAAAAAAAAAACCCCCCCCGCCAAAAACTCCCCCCCACCCCCCCCCCCTCTTGTTTTTGTGTTACCAATCCAAATACACTGTTTTCACACTACCTGTATCATCTGTATCATCACCATGATTATCTGACCAATCATTTTTCATCCTGGTAATACCGACGGGAATATCGTTCAAGAATTCTGATGGCATAGTAAATGTTAAGCTACCAAATATTGTTCGAGCCCGTGCATAGGACAATGTCAATTTTTTTCTGGCACGAGTCAGAGCTACATAGAACAATCTGCGTTCTTCTTCACGGTCTTCTATGGTTTGACGTTTGTCATGCCCAGCATGAGGAAACAATCCCATTTCCATACCTGCAATATACACCACATCGAACTCGAGTCCCTTGGCAGAATGGACGGTCATCATATGTACACCATCAACCACATTATCTATGTCATCCTGATCACTATGGAGACTACCTTCTTCGAGGAGTGCCTGCATCCCTTCATTCGGAGGATATTCATCATATTTTGTTGCCACCGTTACCAATTCTTCCAGGTTTTCTAATCGGTCAACATCTTCAGATGTTCCAGAGTCAGTATATTGTTTATAAATACCTGTACGCTCTATCACATATCGCACCGTTTCTGATGTTGTATGGTTTTGTCCATAATCCTGAATATCTCCCAATGTCTTTTCGAATAATCTATAACTGGCCAACTGTCCTGCTGATAAATCATCTATATTACCTGCAGTAATTTTTGCAAGAGCTACCGGACCTAAACCTCGTTTTGGTTCATTTACTACACGTCTAATATCACCCATAGATTGTGCTCCATATGCCAGGCGGATATATGACATAATGTCTTTTACTTCCTTACGTTCAAAGAATTTTGTACCAATCAATTTATAAGGAATGCTATTTTGTAATAATATTTCTTCAAAAATACGTGACTGGGAATTTGTCCGATATAATATCGCTATCTGTGATGGGTTTGTTCCACTTGCAATATATTCCTTGATACTGCTTGCTATTTTTTTTGCTTCACTGTATCCATCCATACATTCTAATATATCAATATGTTCACCTGTATCTGCGTCGGTGACCAGTTTCTTTTCAATACGTGCAGTGTTTTTACCAATAACATGACTGGCTGCATCCAAAATATTTTTAGTAGAACGGTAATTTTGCTCCAAAATTATCATGACACTTTCTGGATAATCACGTTCAAAATTCAACATATTTTTCAAATTTGCACCACGCCAACTATAAATATTCTGATCACTGTCCCCCACAACACACAGATTATGTTCAGGTCCAACTAATAATTTTACAATATCATATTGTATTTGATTCGTATCTTGATATTCATCAACATGAATATACTGCCATAATTTCTGAAAATGATTTCTTACCTCAATATTTTTCTCGAGCATGTTTTTGGTCAAGATGAGTAAATCATCAAAATCTACTCCGCCGTCTCGCTTTTTTAGTTGTTCATATCGTTCCCAAATCTTTGCAATAATATCATCTATTGCACTGCCTGTTTTTTCAGCATATTGCGACGGGGTTACTCCTTGGTTTTTTTTCAATGATATGACTGAACGAATTTTTCGTGGGTCATGTGTTTTTGGATCTATTCCTTGTTCTTGCATAACTTCCTTGATCAAGTTTCCTGTATCACTACTGTCGAGAATATTAAAATTCTTTGGTAATCCTGCCTGTGCGTAAAACATACGGAGCATCATAACCCCTAGACCGTGAAATGTTTTCAGAGTTGGTGTTTCATTATTATCACCCACCAACACATGAACACGTTCGCGCATTTCTGATGCCGCCTTGTTCGTAAAGGTAATCCCCAAAATATTTCGTCCTGATACACCACCGCGTATCAAATGATACATACGATATGTCAGAGTTTTTGTTTTACCTGTTCCTGCACCTGCGACGATCATCACAGGACCCATCGTCGTTTCTACTGCACGACGTTGTAATGGGTTCAATTCGTCCAGATAATGTGTAGTATTCATGTAGCTATCATAGCATGCGTCCGTCCGAACACCAAAACAAAGAGCGAAATCAGTCGTGATTTCGCTCTTTGTTTTGGTGTTCGGATAAATATTACCCCTGTACTTCACTTATCAATCTATCTACTTCAGATGTTAGTAACGTTTGAAAATGCTCTAATGATGAAAAATAATGTACCAATTCTGACTGAGTTAATCCTTGATCGATTAATTCTTGAAACGATGCCGCCCTGTCTGCAGGCAATTCATTCACCAATGCATAGGTAACACGATCCAGAATAATCTGTATCATACTATCCAATGTTTTTACTTGTTCCTGTTCAGATAGTTCTGCCAAGTGAAATACATTAATAAGTTTTGTTGTAATGTCAGTAAGTTGCATAAATAATAATAGCTTACGCAAACAAATCCACGGGATTAGTTTTCGGTGACTGATAGGTAGCAGTATTCATACCTGCATGTACCTGTTTTGTATATGCAGTATATTCATCTACGGTCATATTCCCAATTGTTTTTACAGAAACTAACGGAGTAGTTACTGTGTTGGTTTTTGATTCTATTGGTGTATGAGATGTATCTGATGTCTCTACATTTATAAAACTTGTTGGTGTCGGAATAGTTTTTGTAACAACAGGTTCTATCTGAATACTGTTTCGAAATGCATTGGTCATAAACTGTGCCAGTGGTGCACGTTCTCCGGTAACACATTCATGATTTTGAGAGATTTTAGATAAATTATCTGCATGAGCAAAAAAAACTTCAAGACGAGAAGATTCAGGTATGGTTTCAATTTTTTCTTGTATATTTTCTTTTATTTCTCTTTGGGGCGTTTGTATGGGGATAGTTACATCCACCGAACTATACGTTACAGGTTTTTGTTCTGGTTCTGATTTTTTTTGCGCGTATTTTTGTCGGAGATAATCTAAATCATTTTTATATGTTGATGATGGACCTGGTGTTGGTTCATTAATCGGTGCAGGATTTCCTGCTGGTTCTGAATCTGGTGGTGTTTGGGGATTATTATCAGACGCAATAATAGACTCTCCTGTTGTAATAGGTTCAGAGACTTCTGGGACTATCGATGATTTATTTATTTCTGTATTATCTCCGGAAATCATTGAAATATCAAAATCTGTAGGTGAAACAGGCTGTTCAAGGATTTCAAAATCTTTAGATGTACCAAACGACGCTATAGGTTGTACAATTTTGGTCGGTTCGTCTGATTCCAAAGGTAACACATCGTCTGATATAGGCGTTTCTATACTTCCTGCTATTTCATCATCTAATTTTTCTGGTAATAATATCGGAATATATTTTTTATGTCCCTGATCATCTACCTTCACAAAAACTACCTGGGAACTCCCTGGTTCAGTAATAATACTGTCACGTTCTGAATTCACGGTATATCCCGCACGAATAATACTCTCTTTCATTTCATCTGAGATTGTCGTTTCCATATCTCATTTAGTATACAATACAAAACAGACCTATGCAAAGAAAAAATAAAAAACCTTGTTGCAGATCCCCAAGGTATCAAGCTGAGGTAAAAGTTTGTATGGAAAAATCCGAAACTGTTTGAGGTGAAGCCGAGTTTTGCAGGATTTTGGAAGACAAATTTGACCGATGTAAATATCAAAGTATCTCGAATTACAAAAAAACCAAGAATTTGACATTCTTTATATATATAATCATAATCAGGAAAAATGATTGACGATATACCATAATTCCTATACCATAAAAACATCACCCCATATCCATGGGACACTGAAACTGCTGTATACGGTAACGAATGTAATGCTTTTTTCTGTAATGATATATACTACTTTTCAATTTTTGGTCGGTAGTATCCTATCTTTTTTTATCTTTGGCTTATTAAAAACAATCTACATAATTCGTTGTCTGATATTCATTCAGATACAACGATACATACAGGTAATAACATAATAACCGATATATCTATCGTGTGTATGTTTTTTGCTATTTCTCTATTCCCTGTTATTACTCATGCAGGGTTTATTAAAAATGCATTTGCCCAAGGAGGATTAACGAGTTCAGACAGTATTCCTACCTTAAAAAATCCAACTGTTTTAGCACTATTATCTGGAGATTCACTGAATACTATAAAAATAGATGAAAACGCTATGTATGCTGACAATACCTATACATTGGTCAGTGATGACGAAATCATTCCTGAAACATCAGAGATTTCTACTTATACGGTACAACCAGGTGATTCACTATCAGCAATTGCAGATCGTTTTAAAATCAGTACCAACACTATTCGTTGGGCGAACGGATTAGGATCAAAAGGAACCATACGCGTAGGTCAGGAACTCGTCATCTTGCCTGTAACTGGGGTAAGACATCGCGTAGTTAAAGGTGACACTATTGTAGGACTTGCAAAGAAATACGATTCAGATGCATCTGATATTGCAGATTATAACGGTATGGAAATTTCTGATCGTCTCACCGTTGGTGATAACTTGATTATTCCCGATGGAGACGGAACAATATTTGAAGAGAAAAAAGTTGCCAAGAAAAAAGTAGTCCGTACTGATAAAATAATAACTGATGATAGTACGGCTCCTCGTGGATATTTCATCCGTCCAGTACGTGGTATTAAAACCCAAGGATTCCATGGACCATATCAAGCAGTGGACGTATATGCACCCGAAGGCACCCCTATTGTCGCTGCAGCAGACGGTGTAGTCATTGTCGCAAAAGGCTCAGGGTATAATGGTGGTTATGGAGGACTTACCATTATTAAACATCCGAACGGTTCACAATCATTGTATGCTCACCAAAGTCGTGTAATAGTAACTGCAGGACAAACTGTACGACAAGGAGAAAAAATCGGTGAAGTAGGTCATACAGGACGTGTGATCGGACGCACCGGAAATCACCTCCACTTGGAATTCCGCGGAATTAAAACCCCGATATTGTATTAGTCGAATAATAACAAAGTCAATAAAACAATAAAGCGAAAATCCTTTGGATTTTCGCTTTATTGTTTTACAAACACTTAAATGTATTCCATAAAAAATTGTTTGTTTTAAAACAATTATAAAAGAGGTATAATTATTTGTGTTATTAGATTAGATTAATTAATTATATGAACTTTAAGTCAATGGATAATAGATTTAAAAATAATGAGAACAAAAAAGAAAATACAAAAAATTCTATATTTGAAAATACAAAAAAATATTTATTATCCTTAGGAATGACTACAGCAATGTTATTTAGTACTGAAGCACAAACAATAGGTAGTAACACATTTGTAGATGTTGAAACTGCAAAATACAGAAAAAATATAAATGAGCACACCAAGTCAACAGAAAATATTTCCATTGAAATCTTTGAAGCTATTAATAATTTCGAAAAATCAATTAGCCATCTCGATGATTCTATAAAAAATAGACTTATCGAAAATAATGGCGAAGATCTTTATTTAAAAAATGATGGTACTGTATTAGATTATTCTGAAAGAAACATTAACGATTATATAAGTTTAGGTTATACAAAAGAACTACCAGGTCAATTTTCTGAATTTATAAATAATAAAACTGGGAGACTAGATTCATTAGAAACTGATACCTCAGAATATGTATTATTCTCAGATCAAAAAAATAATGGTGACACTTCTTTATATGAAACATACGCACGATATGGAGATTCTGTATTAGTATTGAATACTACCACAAGTATTGACCACTTTAAAGAATCTGAATTTTCTAAATATATATTTTATAAAACAGACAAAACTATTATTAGAGAATGTAGAACTCTAAACAAGAGTATGCTGCCACCAACTTTAATTATCGAAAATAAATTTGATTTAATAGAGCATACTGATATTGTTTATACTTCTCATGAATATACTCCTAGCTCACCAGAATATAAAAATCTTATTCAAGAAATGGAATCAAAAGTTTTTGAATTAGAATCAAAACTAGCAAATATTCCTGAAAATAATAGTAGCTTACATTAGTCGAATCATAGAAAAGAGCGAAATCATTAGGATTTCACTCTTTTTTATTATTTATTATTTGTCCAAAGAAATTTCTTGAACCCTCTCTGTGTAATTAGATCTTGTTTTTCGCATAAGATCTCCACGCTCCTAGTTGTAGTATTATTACCAAAACCATCATTATTTTAGCAACTGCCATATGCCAAGACACACTAGCAAAATCGAGTACAACCAGGAAAGAAAGGCCTATAAAATGTATCGAATATAAAATAAACAATACTGAAATCCAGCTGTTTATTTTAGTATACACAGGTAATTTTTGCGTTCTATTAAGATACGCTAACAGTAGTGTACCAATACCTCCCTCCAGAGCAATAGAAGGAAGTGCGTAGAACGATAATCTATGCCACATCCCCATTGAAAGACTTACTCCCGTTGTGAAGTAATCTGGATAAAAGATAAACACAGTCCCGCCTGCGGTGAAAAAAAATACCCCTAATGAAAGCAATACATCATGAGACATTTCGCCACGCGTCGCACGAATAATTGATACACAGCAGATCAGTAACGAAATCGCTATTTGTGTGTAGAGTACAGTGTTAAAACCAACCTGAAAAAATTCAGGTGTAGTTACAACCCCCAGAGTTATAACTCCTAGTAATATCACTGCTAAATTTTCGATGATTTTTTTCATATAATTTATAATTGTAAATTTAATTTACTCAAATAATACATTATCCACAAACAATGTCAATATATTTTGTAATATAACAAAACAAGGTTGTATCCTTGTTTTTATACCTAGTGCGGCGTATTATCTGTTTTCTAAGCTTGAATATGTCTATGTGTGAGACAGTGTTTTAATGAACCTAACTTGTCAGTAATAACTTATATAGGCTATAATAAACTTATATGGAATATAAAGACTCAGAAGAATATCAAAAAGAAATAGCAGAACAGTATAAAAAACGTACCTATGTTTTTTCGAAAGAAGAAGTAGTACAAATAATGCAAAACTTGGGTTTTAATATTTCCCCTGAGAACATAATACAAGCAGAAAGTGGTAATATGCATGCCACGTATATTATTGATGGTCTTGTTGTAAAAATAACAAAGGAAAAAGATAAGGGATATTTAGCTAATAAAGTAGTCTCCGATCATTTTCCAAACGAACCTGTAGTTCATGTTTTAACCCATGATGTATTTAATAAAAATCCATATGAAGTTTTAGTAATGGAAAAATCTAAAGGGATTATTCTTCAAAAAACAATGCCGAAATTAGACCCCGAAATAATTACTTCTTTATTCCTACAGATTCTGGATATAGTTGAAAAATGCAATACAATTACTTCTGATACATTTGGTTTTGTTTCTGATTCTGAATTTAAATATAAAACATTTAGAGAACTACAAACAAGTAGAATTAAAGAATATCTACAAAAAATACGTATAGAAAATTTAGCTCATGAAAATGATATATCTCATATAGAAAATTATTTTAATAAACATTCACATGTCTTGGACAATGAAAAAGCCGTACTCGTGCACAGAGATTTACATATGGGAAATATACTTCATGTGGATGATACGTTAACCGCCATCATAGATTGGGATTCAGCACAGTATGTACCATTTTATGTGATATTAAGGTCAATACTTGGAATGATAGATAACCCTTCTCAATATGTAGAAGGAACCCCTGATTTTAATGAGTTTAAGAATATAAATTTTCATTATTTACTACCTGTTCTAAAAGAGAGACTTCCTTACTTATTTAATGATCCCGACCTACTTCTTAAACTTAATTTATATGGAATAGTAGAGGGGTTAATGTGGGTATCTCAAAATTGGTCCGAAGTCTGGAACAAGGAAATGATAGCTGGTCTTATAAAAGAAGAAACTCCTGGAGATTTAGATCTATTGAATAATTCCTATTATGGAAAGATTTTATCTTTTTAAGATTATTATTTTTACCATCACACTAGGAGAATCATATCTATTTCATTTTAAAACGTAAGTTCGAACTTAAATCACGGTAACAAAAACCACTTTATTTCTAAGGTGGTTTTTTGAGACTCAGTATATAAGATGATGTTCGGGAGAGATTTTAAACAATTAATCTTTAGTATTTAAATATTTTTTTATTACTTTTTCTATTAAATCTGGAACATTATTTACAATAAGAACTTTTCCGCTCTTAAAGACAAATGATAGTTTCATATTCTCAAAATTTTCATAGATATAATTTCTTACCATTTCTTGATCTTTCTTTATAGCCCCTTTTTTAATTACTTCTAAAATATACTCCATAAACGAATCGATGGACGCTATCTCTGTTTTAATTTCAATATTAACTTTTTTATTTTTAGTAAAAAATCCAATTAAACCTAAAACACAAAACAATAAAATAGAGCCAGGAAAATAGGTATGATTCCAGCTTCCATCGAAGGCAGTTTCAGTTAAGAAGAAATAGGTAATTAGTGCTATTGTTAGAAAAACAGCAATTATTACTAATACTGTACTTAAAATTTTATCAATCATTTTTCTTTCCATTATTTAATTAATTTAATTTACTCAAATACTACATTATTCAAATAAAATGTCAACTCATATTCTGGGTTATTAAACCAATATAAAAACAAGGTTTTAACCTTGTTTTTATATTTTGTGCGGCGTAAGAGAATCGAACTCTTACCCACTGCTTGGAAGGCAGTTATTCTACCATTAAACTAACACCGCATAAAATGTCTCTATATCAATACAAGCCATATTAACATATTCCAGAAAAAATTCAAGCAAAAAACCATTCTGATAACAGAATGGTTTTTTGCTACAAAGTATGGTCTCACGATACTGTGTAATATATAACTAGTTTACTGCATCCTTTAATCCTTTTCCAGGTTTAAATTTTGGAGCATTTTTTGCAGCAACAGGTACCTGTTCTCCAGTCTTTGGATTACGAGCCATACGCGCTGGTTTCTTGGTAACTGAAAAGATACCGAATCCTGCGATTGATACATCATCACCTTTTTTCAAGGTAGTAGTGATAGCATCAAACATTGACTGTACTACTTCTTCTGACTGGACTTTGGTTCCACCGATTTTTTCGTGAACCAATTCTGCGAGAGCTGATTTGTTCATAGCTTGAATTTTTATTAATCTACTAATAAGCCGAACTTGATAAATCAAGTAATCCTATTATATACATGGCTTTTTACTATGTGAATATTGACAGTATATAACATATAATGTAAATAAATATTACTATATCATAACCTAAAGGTGGTTTTTTATCAAAAATATGCTATAGTCATCTCATAGTAACCTATTTTTAAGCTTTATTTTTAATAACTTTTATGTCTTACCTCATTCCAACAGTACTAGAAAAAACGTCCATGGGAGAACGCGCCTATGATATTTATTCCCGTTTATTAAAAGAACGTATTGTTTTTATTGGTGGCGGTATTGATTCCGATATGGCAAACGTCATTATTGCTCAGTTATTATTCCTTGAAAACGAAGACAACAAAAAAGACATTACCGTGTATGTGAATTCTCCTGGTGGATCGGTAACTGCAGGTATGGCAATTATCGATACCATGAATTTCATAAAATGTGACGTATCTACCGTATGTATCGGTATGGCAGCATCTATGGGGGCGATGATATTATCAGCTGGGGCAACTGGGAAACGATTTATTCTCCCAAATGCAGAGGTAATGATTCATCAACCCCTGGGTGGTACAGAAGGTCAGGCATCTGATATCGCTATTGCTGCAGAACATATTTTGAAAACTCGTGAGATACTGTATAAAATGCTCGCAAAAAACACTGGTAAGACACTCGACCAAATCCACAAAGACGCTGATCGTGATTACTGGATGTCAGCCACAGAATCAGTAAAATATGGCATTGTTGATAAACTGATTAACAAGAGATAGTCTAAAGTAAATAAATAAAAATAAAGCACAAAAAAAGACAGAATCATATGATTCTGTCTTTTGGTGTATATACACCTTTTTTTAATCCATACCACTATTATCCATATTATCAGGAAGTCTTTTCTGATTCTTTGGATCACTGATTGGATTTTTAATTCTCAAAATAAGCTCTACATCCTGTTTATTATTCGCCGCCTTACTTATAGCATCTGTAATACTACATACGATTGGACGGTTTCTAAATAAAAACCAGGGTAATATCATGATTAATATAAATAGTAACCATGGTAGTATACTCCAAAAAAATTTCCATCCTCCAAACTCATCGTATATACCAGAAGGATAAAAACTTGGACTTGGAATAGGGTCAGCATATCCAACTGAAGGTTGATTCTGTCCCGCCCTGTTTCCAAAATTATCGATAGGTAATAAATTTATTCTACGGTTTTTATCGTAGAAATACCCTCGCTCATTGAGATCATAATCTGAAATAGATTGAATTGAATTAGGAGATGCCATACAACCAACCTTTCTCATGCCTAAAAATTTATCGTGAGGTAAACGTTTCCCCTTGCAATCATACCGGGGTTCTAATACTGGTTCCTGAATGATAGTGTTACAACCTCGTTTTACAACATCCACACCAGGTCCTTTTGTAGTGTTGTTGCAAGAAGAAAAAAAGAAACAAATTGTGATAATGCTCACAAGGGCGAAAATAAGTTTTTTCATGTGAAATTTGATTTTTAGTTATTTTAATATAAATACTTATCAAGATACATTATATACTAAATAAATATATTTGTCAAGTATTTATCCACAGAACCAAAAAAATGCTAAAAAATCAAGGTTTTATGAAATACCCTATACAAAACCAAAAAAACCTGCTATATTAACAATATTATTGTGCATACCCAGTCAGTTATTCTGCTTTCATTATTCTGAGACACTGTATTCCTTATACTGCCTGATAATATTTGTTTATTTTGTTATTTATTCCCCTTGTTTTTGTTACTTTATTTTACTTGCTCTTAATTTCTTAACTTATATGCCCCACTTTCTCATTCGCCCTTTGCTGGTTATTTTTGGTATCATCCTGGGTTACTATATCCGCCAAATCATCGTACGATTTCAAAAACGATCTCTAGAAAACGACGTTGCTGAAATGATGCTCCGCGCCAGAACTGAAGCAACTCGTATTACCGAAGAAGCTGAACGTAAATACGAAACACGTATGGATGAAATCCGTCGTACTATTCGTGACCACGAAACTGAAATAAAACAAACAAAAGACCACCTGGTAAAACGTGAAGAATTGTTAGATAAACGACAGGTGGATTTAGATATGGGTTATGATGACCTGAAAAAGAAAATCGAAGAAGTTCGTATTCTCAAAGATCGCGCCGAAGAAAACATGAAACGAGGTGACACAGAAATGATTCGTATTGCCGGATTAGATCGCACCCAAGCACGCGAAATCATCATAGCTGATGCCAGTGAAAAATATGCCGAAGATATCCGCGCCAGACTGCATAAAATCGAGATTCATGGTGCCGATGCCTACAAAACCCGTGCCCGTGAAATATTGTTATCAGTTATTCAACGTCTTGCATCTCCTACTGCTGCAGAATCAACGGTAACATCAGTACAATTAGAAAACGATGACATCAAAGGTAAAGTAATCGGACGTGAAGGACGTAATATTAAAGCATTTGAACGAGTCACTGGTGTTGAACTTATTATTGACGAATCACCAAACGAAATCATTATCTCATCATTCGACCCTATTCGCAGACAAATCGCCCGGGTCACCCTTGAAGAACTTATCAAAGACGGTCGTATTCAACCCGCAAAAATCGAAGAATTCTTTGAAAAGGCAAAAAATGATATTAATGAAATCGTAAAAAGAGAAGGAGAAAACGCAGTAAACGAATTGGGTATTTATAATCTCGATCCACGTGTTATCGCAATACTCGGAAGATTGCATTTTCGTACCAGTTATGGACAAAATGTTTTGAAACACAGTATCGAGGTAGCCCATCTCTGTGAAATGCTTGCAGCTGAAATAGGAGCAGATCCAATAGTTGCTAAAATAGGAGGACTTGTACATGATATCGGTAAAGCACTCGACCATGAATTGGAAGGAACACATGTGATTATCGGTATGCGAATATTACAAAAATTCGGTGTTGATGAACGCGTGATTAACGCCATGAAATCACACCATGACGAATTCCCTCATGAATCTACCGAATCCGTAATTGTACAGGTATGTGACCAAATATCAGGCGCTCGTCCAGGAGCACGTCGTGATACATTGGAAAACTATATTAAACGTCTCAAAGAATTAGAAGCCGTAGCAAATAGTTTCACGGGAGTAGAACGATCCTATGCATTACAGGCAGGTCGTGAAATCCGTGTATTTGTATATCCTGAACAATTATCTGATATTCAGGCACGTACCACCGCACGCGACATGGCAGTACGTATTGAACAAGAATTACGTTATCCTGGAGAAATCAAGGTTACGGTTATCCGTGAAAACAGAGTAATCGAATACGCACGTTAAAAAATCCCATGTATACATACATGGGGTTTTTATTGCGACAATATGAGATTTTATTTTCCCTGAACAACAACTATGTTGTCCATTGTAGCCACAGAAAGGTTTTTGTATTTTTGATACTTTTTATGTATCAAAATATCAACCACCTTTACAATATGTTCCAGTTTTAAGGTAGGTTCAGAAATTACCACATGGAGAATATCTCCTGGTAATAATTCGACCTTTACCAATTTTTTAAATTTGATTTCTAATTCCTCCTTCATTTCATCAAGGGAAGTAACCGAAGTAGAATCAAGTTGATTTATTTCTTTTTGCATAAATACAGTTTTATTTTGATTTAATTAATTTAATGTATATTTTACACAAAAAACATAAAAAGTCAATACCCTTGAAAAAACCCTCTTTTTGTTTTATAGTTATCCTATGAAATCCAAACATATTATCCAGGAACCCCATAAAACACTACGGACTATTGCCGTACCAGTAAAACCAAATGAAATCACTGGTGAAAAAATAAAAAAAACAATAACCACAATGCGGAATGAGATGTACGCAAGTGGTGATGGTGTAGCTATTGCTGCCCCACAAATAAACGTACCCGTGCGTATGTTTATGGTTGCTGGATTTGTTTTTGATAAACGTGCAAAATATGTTGGTGACCATGGCAGTCCTGATCGTGTGTTTATCAATCCGGAAATCATAAAATCCAGCAAAGCTAAAAAGAATTTCCCCGGTGAAGGATGTCTGTCAGTTCGCTATGTTTATGGCACCACAAAACGATCAACCAATGTGACGGTTCGTGCCACTGATGAACACGGTGTATTATTTACCATGTCTGCATCAGGATTTCTCGCACAAGTATTCCAACATGAAATCGATCATTTGAATGGTATTTTGTTCATCGATCACGCTACACAGTGTCGCAAAATGGAAACAGAAGAAATCAAAGACTACGAACAAGAATTAGCAGCCATAGTAGCAAAAAGAAACTACCATGCAAAATAATTTTATATTCTTTGGAACTCCCGATGTTGCTGCTGAAACATTAGAGATACTATATACTAACGGTTTCACACCAACACTCATCATTACCGCACCTGATCGACCATCTGGACGTGGTATGCATATGACATCGTGTGAAACGAAAAAATGGGCAGACGACCACAATATCCCAACTATTCAACCCGAAAAAATTACATCAGATGTTGTCGACATAATTGCACAACATATACATGATCATCAGGTAACCACCAGTATTGTGGTAGCATACGGGAAAATTTTGCCCGAACGTTTAATACATTTGCCCGTATACGGAACATATAATATTCATTATTCATTATTACCACGATGGCGTGGAGCCAGTCCTGTAGAATCTGCATTATTACATGGTGACATAGAAACAGGAATTTCAATTCAGAAAATGGTCTATCAGCTAGATGCAGGAAATATTATAAATGAAGAAAAACTAGCTATAGAACATGATGACACGACGCTGACCCTGCGTGCAAAATTGATTACTCTAGGAGGTAAAAACCTGGTGACCATGCTCCCCGATATATTACAAGGAAAACATCTGCATGAAACCGTGCAAGATGAGCAATATATGACCCATTGTGGTAAATTTACGAAACAAGACGGAGAACTCAATATGGGTACTAATACCCCCGAAACATTATGGCGAACATATCGAGCACTGGCACATAATCCTGGTGTTTATATTATGAAAAACGGAGAGAAAATAAAGATAAAAAATGCAATTTTTGAAAATGGACGTTTTATTATCAAGAGAGTTACTTATCCTGGAAAACCAGAATCTGATTATTAAAAAACAGCAACGTGAATGTTGCTGTTTTTTAGCTTTTAAAAATCATGAATACCATGACCGATAATCCTGTAAAAAAACCAAACATATCTCCATTTGCGTAGAGTGTTATGATATATCCTATAAAATTACCTGTTATTATTGCCTGCAAATATTCTTTTTTCATATTTAAACCATTTTTATATAGCCTATACGAAAATACTTGTCGGGTCAAATAAATACTATTTTATCTGAAATGTAGCACGAACGGTTACCATAATATCTTTGTCGATTTTACTGGTATCATAACTACCATAATCCGAAATATCTACTGATCCTTTTGATAATACCTGCACTACCCCACTGGTTGCTGATGCTAGTTTTCCAACACGCTGATTTCCTGATTTTGCCATAGATTCTGCACGTAAACGCGCATCAGTGATGGCATCAGTTAAAAGCGTTACTCGGGCATCATTTAATCCACTGTAATAATATTCTAATCCGTCAGTCTGATAGAACACACCAGCGTTTACCACATCAGTGATTTGCTTTGCAATATCAGTAATTTTTTGAACATCTGATGAATTGATTTCAATATTTTGACGCAACGTATATCGTTTTGGTGCAGACCCAGGATTGTTTTGCCAATCTTCATTAACCATTATTGGAGACACAGTTACCGACGTATCAGCAATTCCTTGTTTCAGAATAAATTGTTTTACAACAGCTAAATCACGCGCCATATCTGCGTATCCAGTTTTTAGTAATGAACCCTCGACATTACGTGTGAAACTTGTTCGCCAAATTACATTATCTGCAACAACTGACATTCGCGCTGATCCTGTTACGGTCAATGTGTTTTTACCTGTCTCACGATTAGTTGCATAAAATATTCCTCCGATTATTGTCGCAATAATAAGACCTATTGCAAGTATTACTTGTCCACTGTTTTTGTTCATTGTTTCCATAAAATAATTTTAATTTGATATTTTTTGTATATTTCCATGACATATTTTTCGCTTCCGGAGAAACAATCTTTTTTACGCATGTGCGAAGGCACAAGTAAAAAAAATTGTCTTCGCAGGAAAAAGAAAAATATGCAAGAAATGAAATATACAAAATAGAGCTATCTAATTTTAAATGTTACACTCACATTGCTGGTAATAGTATTTTCTCCTGTTGGTATCACTGGTGCTGGTGCCATAGCAGCCCCCATAGATGATTTTACCATCATGTCTGTAGCTCCGTAGGCAATAGGCATAGGTACTTCTGCATTATCATAAAAACTGATAACACGTCCCAAATGAACACCTAGATCTCGTGCCATGATTTTTGCTTTTGCACGTGCATCTGCAATAGCTACACTTCTCGCCTCTGTTTTTATTGCTTCGATATCATCTACTTCAAACATTGGTCCATTAATATTAGTAACTTTGTTCTCTGTTAATACTCGTGTTACATCACCCAATTTTGCGGTATCACGAACTTTTACTGATAATGAATGACTTACCATATACCCGACAAGTTCCTGATGACCATCAGTTGGACAGTATGAACCAATAGGACAGATAACAGATTTTGTTTTCCATTCATATTCTGGATTTGCTGTATACCCATCTGTTTTAATATCAGACTCTAAAATACCCATATTTTTCAAAGAAGCAATAATAGTATTACCCTTATCAGTTACGGTTTTTTGTGCGTCGGTCATGTTTTTTGATTTTTCTTCGATAGTGAACGATATTTTTGCAATATCTGGTTTCGTTACTATTTTACCAGTACCACTAATAGTAATCGTTGGTTCAGTATACCCCTTGTCTCCCTTGAGATTATGAACAATAGATATGAGACAAAAAATAACCGCAACTGACAATAATGCAACACCTGCTCCCATAAGAGATTTTTTTAATCGTGCTTCTGTAAAATATTCCATAAAAAATAAATGATTATTAATAATACCTATATTATATCATTATTTAGAAAGAAACTCCAGTAATAATACGAAAAATAACTGGAATAATAGGTTCCATGACATTCCAGAGCAAACTCGCGATAATAATCAACGGAATGAACGACATCATTCCGAATGATTGTGTGATACGTGAAATTGAATACTTTTGTGGCAAGAAACTATCCCAAATATGATGACCATCGAGCGGTGGCAGTGGTATGAGATTAAACAATGCAAGAGACAAGTTAATAATCACTACAGACGAAACAATCATTCCTGTGTAATATAACGGGTTCTGTACAGTCATAACATCTGGTGCCATGCCAATAATAACACGGAGAACAACACCAAACACAACAGCCAATATAATATTACTGATAGGTCCTGCAATAGCCGTCAGTATACGTCCATATTTCTTTGCCCATACCGATCTAAAATTATTCGGATTGAACACGACTGGTTTTGCCCACCCAAATACCACAGGTGACCCTGTCCATGTCAAAAGAAGTGGCAACACCACCGAACCCACAGGATCCAAATGTCGCAAGGGATTCATAGATAACCTGCCCTGCAACCGAGGAATGTCATCACCCATAGCAACTGCCGTATATGCATGCGCCATTTCATGAATAACTAATGAAATCAACAAAATAACCAGTGAAATAATAGTAAATATGTTCATAATATGATTCAGTATATCTTAAAAGAAAGACTTTGCAAAAATATTGACTTTTATCTTAAAGTCTGTTATTATTTATTTAAATAAATTTCTTTGTTATGATCTTACAAAAAATAGATGGTTTTATATTGTCACTCTATCAAAGGTTTTCAGACCTCGTCCAAGATTTTTGTGGACGAAACTGTTTTTACCTGGCGAGATTGTCAGTTATGTTATATTTAGGGATTAAAATTTTAGGTATTTTTTTTCAATATAGAGAAGAACCAAGTTCTCTTTTTATGAATATGGTTTTACTTGTAATAATATTTCTTACATTAGTTCCTCTTTTCAATTGGATGATTAATGAAAATGAAAAATTTTGCTTAAATAATCCAGAATTTCTTAATCCAGCAAGTGAACATACTTATAAATTATTTGGAGTAATTTTATTTTTGTTTGATATTTACTCTGGTAGTATTAGTATATTGATACATAATGAAATTTTTAATAGACTCGAAAATTATTGTATGTGTATAGATGGATTTCTTTTTATGTCAATATACTATTTTGCAAGCTGTACCCCAAAACCCCCTAAAAAGAATTGGGTGACAAAAACAAAAGAATCTATTAAATCTTTCTTTGCTCCAGCCCCATCACTACAATCAAGTTAGGCACTTTAATCCTCTTTTCAACCTAGGTTGGAAAGAGGATTTTTTATATATGTCTAAAATATATGAAAATACTTGCAATTTTATATGATTATGCTATAGTCAGGTGACTAATTATTAAATTTACCTATTATTATCTTTATGGCTCGTCAATGTCTCATCAGCGGAAAAACAACACAAATGGGTGGAGGATTCTCTAACCGTGTTCGTGCTACAAAATATAACCCGACTGGAAAACGTCGTCGTTATGCAAACCTGCAAAAAAAGACCTATTTTGTACCAGAATTGGAACAAAATATTACCCTGACATTATCGACAACAGGTATGCGTACTATTGCAAAAAAAGGTATTTTCAAAGCTCTTCAGGGAGCAAACCTGATTTAATAAAAAATCCCTCACGTGATTTTTTATTTTTCAAAATCTACATACAGATAATCCCCATTGGTCAAAAAACTAATTGTTCCGTGATCTATGGTCGAAACAATATTTGATCCTACTGCACGGACCCGGTCAATTACTTCGCTTGCTGGATGACCATATCGGTTATTTTTTCCCGCCGAAACAACCGCGTATTGCGGATTTACCGCTAATAAATATGGTTCACTGGATGATGTTTTTGATCCATGATGTCCCAGTTTTAATACGGTTGAACGCAACCCTGCTCCATCGGTATCTACCAGATATTGTTCAACCGATGCAATACTGTCACCGTTTAACAAAAATGATTGTTTTCCATATACGAGACGAACAACGATAGATGCTTCGTTTGTTTCATCCCATGATTCTGTATTACTCCCTGGAAATAATACGTCCAGATATACCCCATGGTCAGCGTCCAATATAACACGTTCACCACGACGTGCAGTTACTTGTAATAGATCTGGTTCACGGTTTATTGCATCATGTAATGCCTGGTCATACGTCGTATCAGATTGTATTTCACTGGTCATCACATAGTCTACATCATATAAACGAAACACTGATGAAAGTCCCGCAATGTGATCTTTGTCAGGATGTGTGGCAATAACCATATCTATATTTCTGTCCAGGAATTTCATATCACGCCCTAACCCCAGAAGAACACGATCATCTGGGCCACCATCAATCAACACTTGGCGACCGTTCGGTGCTGTGATGAAGATACTATCCCCTTGCCCTACATCAATAAACGATACACGCATTTCGGAACTGGTTTGTGTCCCCCACAATAAAACAATAAACACAACAGATATTGTTACCAGTACTAATGCCCACCCCCGATACAGATTATGTTCTGACTGTTGTCCCAAATAATCATGTATTTTTATCGTATTATTCTTTATACTATTCACCAATCTTTTCATGTTTGTATCGTATCATGAATACACTATATGCTCAAAATGAAAAAAACTGTATACTGAGATATATGTATACAGAAAAAAATTTTATTATTCCTGATTCTTTGTCGGGAATATCATCAACTAATATCAACGAGCATTTGAAACTCTATGCAGGATATGTGAAACACGCGAATTTGATTCATGATCATATCAAAGAATTATCACACGATACAGAAAACAATAGTTATGAAATATCAGAATTATATCGCAGGTTTTCGTTTGAATATAACGGCATGAAAAATCATGAATATTATTTCGAACAGATTTCTGATGGTGCTATACCCCTGGATCCTATGTCAGATATAGCACAAAAAATAACCACCCAGTTCGGTAGTTATGACAACTGGTATACCAGTTTTATAGGACTCGCCATGACGCGCGGTGTCGGCTGGGCAGTATTATGGCACGACCGTGAAAATGATACACTAATACAAACCTGGGTTGATGAACAACATTTGGGACAATTAAACGAATGTCAGGTAATATTAGCCATAGACATGTGGGAACATGCATATGTTGCAGATTATCTCCCAAGTGGTAAAAAACAATACATCACGGATTATATGAAAAATATCAATTGGAACACTATTGCAAAAAGATACAAAAAGGAATAGAGTAAAAGAGAATATAAAAAATACAATTATGCCCCATTTTCCATTAGCACTCTTAGTATGTGCGTCATTCGTTGGATTATTCTTTGTAGGCAGATTTATATGTCAGGGAACAAAGAGTTTGTATTTAAAGTTTTTCTAACCCATAAAAAAAGGCAGTCATATAAGTGACTGCCTTTTGTTTTATGAAAACAAGTGTTTTAGAAATTAAATTTCTTCACTTGTCTTTTTTGTGTATTGTTCGTTATTTGCTTCACAGCAATTAACGTTCCTTTATTTACCAATTCAAGCCTTGCGTCTTGCAAAGTTCCTGCAAAAATATTTTGTCCAAGCATGTCGTAGATGGTTACACTGGATTCATCATTCCATAATTCTTCTTTCGAAGTATTCTGGTTTTCGATTCCTGATGTTGTTCCACTAAGTGTTTTGAACACTTGTGGGCCTTTAACAATTTTGTCCCCTGCATTTTGCATTTCACAGTACAAATAGTATTGTGTGCCAGGAGTTAATCCTGACAAAGAAGTAGTATCAATATTAAACATTCCACCTGAAACATTAACCCATGTTGTTTTTACTATTTTATTACTCATATCTTTTACAAGATAAGTAAACTTGTAATTGTCACAACCAGCATGTCCGAATATTTTCGGTGTTACATAATACTGACCTATCAGCCAATCAGATACCTGAACGGTATCCAACTGTGGCTCTGTGGAATTAATCGTCACATCACCAACTATAAGTTGAGATGACATACTAGAATCCATGGACATGGTTTGCATCATGTACTGATAATAGGTATTAGGCTTGAAACCCTTACCTATATAACCCTGATAGACAAAACTAGTATTACTACTTTTCTGATCAAGTAACACAAAAGGGTCTGTTTTTCCCTCTCTACCATATACAAATACAGTACCCAAGTCCCCCGAAGCAACCGTTACCGGAAAGCTTTTCAAGATAACCGAAGCACATGAACTTTCTACAACAGGTGTTGTCGAAATCACTGGTGCAGGTTTCGGAGCGAGGGTAGTAATAGGAATACAAACAGAGGTAACACCTCCATCATGTTTCGCGAAGAAACATACGGTATATGTAGTACTTGGTTTTAATCCTATTATGGGTTTTAACCCCATAACAGGAAATGCGGTAATACTGGTATCCACGGGCAGTATTGTACTACCTCCATTAGGAGTAATCGTCACCCAATACAGGTTGAATCCTGTAGGGTAATTTGATCCCTTTCCAATAGGGGCAGATACGGTCACAGAACGTGCTGTAAGAGACCCGGTTGAAATAATAATATTACCAATCGTTGGTGGTGGAATAGGTAGTGTTTGAAACATTACTACAATTGAATCTTTTCCATACATGTTCGAATCAATTATCTGAACATAATACATCGTATTAGGGGTTAAGCCCTTTTTTGAAAACTTGTTCTGAAAATTAACTCCCATGTTTTGGGTTGGTAATACATATAATAAGTTCATATTACTATCAAGGATATTAACCTTGATGGTAGTAGAAACTCCATTAAATATATTTGTCAACATTGTTATTCCTAACGAATCAACACCAGAAACACTATTTGTAATCATAACAAATGGTTTAAGAACCTTAATAGTTCTCCCAACCACCCACACAGAATCTTTATAGGTTCCACGTGTATAGACTACAAGAATGCGATAATACGTGTTATGAATTAACCCGTTTACAAAAACGGAATTCATTCCTACGTTCGGAGTAACTCCAGAAGAAATTGTTTTCAATGGATTTACACCCACTGAATCGAACAAATATGTCGCTATTGTTCCCCCAGTAAGTAAATACCCTGGTGAAAAATAATAACGAAAATTTGCCGTATCAATCCCCCACGAAACAGATCCATTATTAATGTCTGCCTCGCTAGGCGATGGTGTCATAAACGAACCATTAAATCTAACGGCGAGACTCGCTGCTGATCCCGTAACAAATGACGTTCCTATACTCATAATAATATAATTATAAGCAGTTCCTGCATTCGTCACGAGTGTCAATGTGTCATCAACACTCCCTGGTTTTGCAAAAAATGTATTTGACGTTTGGTTGTAGGTAGAACCTATACCGTACATCGCATATACATACATTGGATGGTTCGTAGAACCAGTAATCCGTAACTTGTTTGGCGATAAAAATGTTGCCGTCAAGTTAGGTACTGTAGGTGTCGCCAAAGTAGTAACATTGAAAGTACCAGTCAATGTATCATTAGTACCTGATAAGATACTGACAATACAATTAACATAATTAGTACCGTCACTTAAACCAGTCACACGTCTTAACTTAACCCCTGCACCACTGGTTGTGGCTGAGGTATCAGAAAAAGTCCCAAAATTACAAATAATTTTGTAATTTGCAGGAACTGTCATAAGGTTAAACAATACTACACAAGACGAATTCGTTACCGAATCCACTGGTGCGTCGATAATAAACCCTGTTGCAGCATTTGCTATTCCAAGATTAAAAACTGTTGCGAAAATAATAAAAATATTCTTCATTGGTATATTGGTTTTTGGTTTACAAAGGACAAAATCGCCCATTTGTACTATTATATCATATTCATATTATTTGTCAACTGATTGATATGATTATTTTACGGTATACTGGTGTATATGATTCACGAACGTATTTCACCCTTATTAGTCAACGGTTTTCTCATTATTATCATTCTGGCTATAACTATCACCCTGGTTATCTTGGGGCGAGGATTCTTGGTTCCTATGGTATTCGCAGGACTCTTGTCATTGTGTATGTATCGTCTAGGAAAACAATTAAACAATCATAAAATACCTAGAAGTCTTGCCTATATTCTGGGAGGTATTATTACTATTGCTGTATTTGTCGGTATTATCGGTATACTAGGGCTTATGACAAAAAACTTTGTCAGTACGTTACCAGATTATCAACCGATTATTAGTACGAACTTGACCCAGCTTACCCATAGTATCAATACAACATTCCATACTGATATTTCACAATTAATTCAACCAGCAATAAAAAACATTGTTAATCTGGGTGGACAAATCATCCCTCAACTGTTAAGCAGTATCACCAATATCACCAGTACGATTACTCTTTCTATTATTCTCTCTATTCTCTTGTTAGCATATCGTGACCGTATCAAAGAATCTATATTGGCTATGGGTGGAACAAAAAAAGAAACATTATCAAGACTCGCAAAAGATTATCAAAATGTCGTTCCGAAATATCTGTGGGGGTTATTGATGTCTATTACTATCTTGTCAGTACTCAACTCGTTCGGGTTTTGGATTATCGGTATACCCAGTCCAATATTCTGGGGATGTTTTACAGCAGTACTCAACATTATCCCGTATTTGGGTACTACTATTGGGTTTGGTCTGGTGATATTATTCAGTCTCCTGGTACTGGGACCAATATCTGCAATATATACTGTTATTATGTTTATGATCATTCAGTTTATTGATAACAATATTACTACTCCTATGATTATGGGTAGTCAGGTGTCACTGAACGCACTCATATCTATATTGGGTATTATCATTGGTGGTGCAATATGGGGTATTCCTGGGATGATTATAGCGCTTCCAATACTCGGCATGATTAAAATAACCGCACATCACGTCCCGGCGCTTCGCCCGCTCGAAATCATGATGGGAAATGAAAAATTATAAACGATATTGTTATACATTACTAAAACTAATATTATAAATTTTATGGAAAACATATTTCAAAAATATCAAACATTTTTTGCTCTTATTATCGTAGGAATTCTGATTGCTGGGGCAATAATTATGCCAAAGCCATCTATACCACCTATACCCACTACTGAAACACCGGTAAACCCAGATCAAATAACACCTATTACCACCGAAATAATGAATACATTTCTCGCTAGTGGCCGTATTGTTCTCGGAAATAAAAACAGTAACAGTATCGTCATCGAGGTCAGTGACCCTAGTTGCCCATTTTGTCATTTTGCATCAGGTTTAAACCCTGAACTGGTAGCCCAGACAGACATGAAACAATTTATCACACCAGAAAACGGAGGATCATACATAGCGCCTGTTCCAGAACTAAAAAATCTTGCGAATAATGGTGATATTGCATACGTATACAGTTTCGGTAATGGACACGGTAATGGATATCTCGCAGCAGAAGCTCTCTACTGTGCATATGAACAAGGAAAATTTTGGCAAGCACATGACCTGTTTATGAGTAATACTGGATATACCCTAATCAATGAAACAGTAAAAAATGACCGTACAAAATCAAACTTGTTTGCATCATTTCTAAAAACAGCGGTAGATGAAAAATTCATGACTGACTGTTTAACTGCAAAAAAATATCTTCCGATGATTGATCGTGATATTTCTGAAAATAGTTTAATTGGATTTAAAGGAACACCGCATTTTGTTATTAATACACAACCATTCCCTGGTGCACAGAGTTTTATTAACATGAAAGACGCACTGAAAAAATAGTGAAAAAAAATATTCCCCTATGGGGAATATTTTTTTCTCACTATTTTTTCGACAACCCGATGAGCTGTACGATAATCATCACCGCGAACACCGTTGCTGCCATAACAGGAATCGTAACATATCCCTGCAATATGACTGATATCTCACTACAAGAAACTCCTGATAGGTCACACGGTAACCCCCTTGAAAATACCCCTGATTGATCTAATATATGCACGAACGAGACACAAATACCTGCAATAGATAATATGAGACTCGTGATACGTGCAGAACGATATTCCCCTGTAATCCATGCAACCAACAATATAGCAAATTGTGGATAGAGCAATATTCGCTGCCACCAACATAACAAACATGGTGGATATCCGATAACACCAGAATATATCAAACTCATCACGATACCGGCAAACGATAATAACACCCCAATAGCTATACCATTTTTTCGAATAAAACTAATGACAGGAATATCAACCGTGTCTCGCAAAAACCACAATATTATTACAAAAATTCCTGCTATTTGTAATAATATTGTCCCATAGCCAGCAATCATGTTTATAAACGTTTCCATAAAAAATTATTTTATCTGACAAGATGTTTTTTCTGATAATTCTGTAAGTGTCATCACTCTGGAAATAGTAGTACCGTCGGTAAATTTCCATGTAGGATAACCAGTAATACCTGCATCATAACAAACATCTGTGTCCATTTTAATACCAATAGTACGTGGATCCTGACCTTCCTTGAGTGTTCCATTAGCATATGCCTGTTGAGCTGCCTGCGTTGCAGCAGTGCGTTCCTTGGGTGGGAGACTACATTCTAAATAAGGCAATTTTTTAACTGACTTACCAAATAATGCTTTTTGTTCTGCACAATGTGGACACCAGTAGGTACCATAAAATTTAGCACCTGAATCCGCTATACACCCTGCAAAACTATCATATTTACCAGGGAGTTTACTAAGCCCAGTAAGCGCAACAATTGGTAATAAAATAACCAAAAGAACAATAATCCATGTTGTCCGTGTCCCATTTTTTTTAGTATGTGTATTCATAATTATAGTATATCAAAATATTTTTAAAAATCTATAGACCGAACATCTAGAGATATATGATCCAAGGTAACTATCAATGCATCAGCAGGGACAAGTTCCGGAACGCGTTCTGACCATTCAATAATGATAAGGTTATTTGAATTGTTTATGTATTCATCCCAATGTAGTTTTTGTAATTCTAATTCAGTATTCAATCGATATGCATCAATATGAATCAGGTTTTGAAACATAATATGTGTGGGATAATTTTTCAAGATAACAAATGTAGGACTCAGGATATCAGTCATAAAACCCAACTGCTTACACAGCTCTGCAGTAAGGCTTGTTTTACCAGCACCTAAATCTCCATTCAGACAAACAACGGTGGCATGAGATACTGATCTATGTTGCCCTATATATTCTATAAGTTCTGTGACAATATTAGGCAATTCTGTGCGCGTAAAATGTTTCATATGGTTCAATATAGCACAAAAAAATTCCTTACGGAATTTTTTTGTGCTTTATGCTTGTGGTCGGTATGGCGCATAGCCACCATTACCACCGTTTTGATCAGGACGATTATTTTCTCCTCGAGTATAATACCGAGCAGCAATAATAATCAAGAGGATAATCAAGAAGATGATCAACCATCCAACCAGATTTCCTGGCAAGAATCCGAGTCCGAAGATACTCGCACCGAGTACACTACTGTCTCCTGTTGCATCATAATTATCAGCATCATACGCAATAGCGTTTTCCTGAGCACCATCGAGTGTCGGGTTTTCAAACGCCATGATAGCACGTGCTACCAATGGAGCGTCATTTAACACAGATGATTTCATGCGTGTCATGATAAGCATTCGTCCTTCTTCTTTTGAATCTAGACGATCAATGTTCAGATACACTGCATTTGCAGAACGATCAATATCACCTCGTGAACTATCTACGATAGTTAATTCTTTAGGGAATGAAACTTCGAGAACTAAATCGTTCAAGGTAACACTGGAAACATTTTCCCAGTTTACTTCATAAGTAACCTGATCATTTTTACGAATAGATGTTCGACTGTTATCGATCATCAGTTTTATGAAATTACCACGAATACCTGTTCCAATAACCTGATTAGTATTAGTGTTAGAAACTACCGTACGATTCGTTACTGTTTTAGGAGTAACGTATACAGTATTTACATTATTCACAGTACCAGTAGTAACAAAATATCGTACACTACCTGATGTTGTTCCGTAACAGTTACGTGCCACTACTTTGTAGTAATATGCAGTATTTTCAACTAATCCTGTCAAAGACTGACTTGCACTACCTGAACCTGTTCCACGACTAACTTCTGCGGTTCGATAAATGAGTGAGTTTTGATTAGGTCCATATTCGAACCATGTGTTGGTATTACAACCATTTGCCTGATAATATCCATCCAGAGTTGCATAGGTATTTCCTACAGTTACCGGAACCAATGTTGTTGCTCCTGGATATGTACGTGTATCAACAGGTGGATAATAAATATCAGTATCACGACGATTTATATAAAACGATTCCCATGATCCCTTGCGTTCTCCTGCACTGTTATATGCATAGGCACGATATTCATATGAACCTGTTGGTAAACTGTAGAGAGAATAATTGTAGTTACCTGACGTGTTACCACGATCAGTACAACCTACGGTACGGTTTGAATAGTTAGTACCATCAATTTCAAAACATGTTGTTGTTGGTAATCCATTTCCATTAAACCATCCGTTTAATACTACGTCACCATTACCACTATTAAGATTTGACTCTGCATAGGTTGTAACGTCTGGCAATGTTCCGTTATTAATAATAATATTCGTACCATTGATAGTAAACGACTGACATCCACCACTGATTTCACTTGTTCCTGGAGCAGAAACCATTAATTGATACGAGTTAATTCCTGACACAAAACCAGAAACTGATTTTGATCGAGTAACGGTACCTGCATTTCCATTATTTGTTTTCGAAGTATCAATACCAGTACTAGTACAGTTACTGTTACCAGGGTAATAACGGAACCATGATGTCATATCAGACCCGTTTGATGTAGCTACTCCGGAAAGTGTTGCATTTCCTGCGGTATCTTTACTTGCAGGTGCATACGTAGTTGCCGTTGGTTTGTTTACAGTTGTATCAACAACTACTATCGCATCAGGGACAACTTCATATGATACCTTGATAACTCCTTGTCCACCTATCCATGCAGATGGTAATGTTCCCACATTATATCCAGAACCGAATATATCAGTATTTTGATACAAGTTAGTTGTTATAGGTGTTTGTGGATTATTACTTTGAATTTCCAGTTGTGATCGACGATATTCTAATCGTGTTCCTGCAGGAATAGTAACTGATCCACCACCGTCTGCTACGGTAGATCCGTTTACTATTACTGACCCACTGAGACTAATAGCCCCACGCAGATTACGGTTGTCTGATGTTTTTACTAAAACACCACTCACGGTTGATCCTGTATTATTATGAAAATACACTTTTACATTAATAATATCATTTGCAGCAGCAGAAACATTTACACCGTTCCAACACGGGTCTCCTACTCCTGATTTTGCATTGAGATTACTGTCAAAAACAGCTACAGAAAATGTAGGACATTCACTGTTTGATCCTGTATCGTTCCACCCTGCAGACGCAGGTGAAGTAAATCCAAAAATCACAGCAAAAACAGCTCCTGCAATGATTCCTGAATTAAAGATTTTAAAAATAGATGATTTCATGTATAAAATGTGTTAATTATGCTTTTATGAGACAAGTATATCATACTGATAAAATTTGTCAAGTATCTTTGTCCCATTTCTTGACATATTTATAATATCATAGAAACAAAAAAAAGGCATCTCTGAGAGATGCCTTATCATTATTTTAATGTAGTTTTTTGGTTTTGATTACTTAATACCTCTGTAATCTGTTCCGTTTCCAGAATTAAAATTAGTGTTCATACCTACGCCTGACCAATCAAAACCTCTTCCTGCAATAGTAGTTCCTGGTGAGGTAGTAGTTGTTGTCAGAGTGTTAGTATTAAATACATTCACCGTCTGTTGTGGCGAGTACCAACCCTGGCTACCTCCCCATACTTGAATTGCTCCTAAAATTAACCCTCCAATTGTTCCAATACCATTAAATACTGCGTTAGATGTAGCAACACGACGTTGCCAGTTACCGCCCTGATTGTAGTATACTTCCTGACCTGCAGCAATAGTTTGTCCGTTCTGACATGGAACATATTGTGTTCCTTGTTGAACGTACGCCATTTGTGGGTTCATCTGTTGCAATGGAACTCCTTGTTGATTAGGACAAGAACAAGACTCTAAAGCTTCTAATTTTCCACGAAGGTAAGCGTTTTCCGTTGCGAGATTGTATTCTCGCATTGTTATCCCCGATCCTTTACAATCAACATCGTTGATGACTCCATCACCGTTCTGATCCTCCGAAACATCGGCGAACCCGTTTTGGTTTACATCCCAGCAAGCGAAACCGTTTTGGTTTTTTGCAGGTGTTGTTACTGGAGTAGTTCCAGCAATCGGTGCTCCAGGAAAACCTGGTTTACCTGTTGTAGTTACTGCTTCATTTGATGGTGCAGCTGATGCACCAGCAACGTCGTTCGGTTTTTCTCCGTAACCATGGTCAGTATTATTTGGAGCTTTCACAACCTCCA
>CAZGCO010000001.1:45847-46972 GCA_964524475.1 uncultured Candidatus Saccharibacteria bacterium | reverse complement strand
GGCATGACGCCTGCATTGGTATTGAAACAAAGCATTGATATAGCGAAATCCATACCAGCTGTTTTAACTCCAAGCTTTCCCCAATTAAAGAATAAGCCCGCTTCACTTGCTCCATCTTTTAACAGATGAGGAAATCTATAATGCGCTGAATCGCGCACGTAAGAAAAGTCTGCACTTGGGTCAATCACTTGACCCGTTGAATAGATTTTCATGCTAGTAGGAATTGTTGCCAAGTAAAGCAAATCCGATTGGATTGCTTTTTTAACAGTGTTTCTTTGAGCATCTATTGAATAGTCAGTAAAGGAAAGTCCAAGAAATTCGGCAACTTTTCCACCTGTTTTGAGGTTTCGGTTGATTAACAAAGCATATTGTTGACGCACTAATGCGTCAGATCCAGACTTTCTGTTTTTTACATATACCTCGTAAGGTAATGTTTTACCAGTTTTTTTTGAGGTATACAGAGTTGTTGAATCCAACTCTAATAAACCGTCAATGTAATTCAACAAATCCTGCTTTGTACCATTGGTACCATTTTCAGGTTGTACGGGTCGAAACCCGAAAAAGGGTAATTTTTCTCCAGCAAATAACTGAAAAGAAAAACAAAAGGTGATTGCGATTGTAAATAATTTTGTTTTCATATTAATAATTGATTTTTTGGTTTAATTGTTAGATCAAGACTCATATATATGAATACTGGTCTAACAATTAAACGATCAATATATAAAAACTAAACGTTTTATACAATCTACTCTTTCATCTGACAAAGAACCTATTTCCTACAATAGTATATCATACTGACAATATTTGTCAAGTCTTTTTCCCTATACTACCTTATTACTCGAAAATACTTGACTTTTTAAACAAAAAAGCTTATAGTGTCTGCATATTTTACCAGAATAACACTACCCCCATAATCTCTTGAAACCTACCATCAAAATCAGAATCAATGAAGCAATTCGTGCACCGGAATTACGTGTTATTTCTGATGACCTGGGGAATCTGGGTGTTATGGATACTCGTGATGCACTGGCAAAAGCATATGAATTAGGACTCGACCTTATAGAGATTTCTCCCGAAGGTGTCCCACCAGTTGCAAAAATCATGGATTATGGTAAATTCACCTAC
>CAZGCO010000001.1:45318-45837 GCA_964524475.1 uncultured Candidatus Saccharibacteria bacterium | reverse complement strand
AAATCAGAATTAAAATCAAAACCAAAGGATCTCAAGCAGCTTCCGAGGTAAAATCAATACAAATCAAGGTAGGAACCGGTGAAAATGACTTGGCTATGAAGGGTCGTCGTGCCAGTGAATGGCTGTCAGATGGTCACCGTGTCAAAGTAGAACTCTTCCTCCGCGGACGAACAAAATTCATGGACAAAGCATTTCTCAAAGAACGCCTAGAACGTATTCTTGCTGAAATCGCTACTCCCCACAAAATCGTTGATGGATTCAAGGATAGTCCAAAAGGTATCGTAGTAACCCTTGAAAAAACAAACGGTTAACATTTTTATTCATTATAATTTTCACATGTATGGCAAAAACTAACAAATCATTCACAAAACGAATTCGTGTTACTCCAAGTGGAAAACTAAAAATCCGCAAAGCAGGAGGAAATCATTTCAATGCAAAGGAATCAAGTAGTAAACAAACCAACCGTCGCGTACCTATGGGTATGACTATGAAACCAAAAGCCCTTGCAACATTTTTGCC
>CAZGCO010000001.1:37296-45308 GCA_964524475.1 uncultured Candidatus Saccharibacteria bacterium | reverse complement strand
ATTCTTATTTCATTTATCATTTATGTCACGTGTAAAACGAGGGGTTATCTCCCTAAAACGTCGTCGTAACGTCTTGGCAGATGCCAAAGGTTACCGATTCCACCGATCACAGACTGAACGTGCCGCAAAGGTAGCTATTACCAAAGCAGGTGTTCACGCTTTTAATCACCGTAAAGACAAGAAAGCAGATATGCGTCGTCTCTGGACTATTCGCATGAACGCTGCACTTCGTCCACTCGGGCTTTCATACAGTAAATTCATCAATATGCTCAAAGTGAAAAATATCACTCTTGATCGCAAAGTATTGGCTGAAATTGCTATGAACAACATCGCTGCATTCGAACGAATCGTAGGTGTTGCAAAATAAAAAACCACTCCCCATGGGGAGTGATTTTTTATTATGACTTTTTTACTTGGAGGAAATCGAGCTCCACCGGAGTTTCTCGTCCAAACATGTTTACATATACTTTTACTTTTGCACGGGCTTGATCTATTTCGTGAATCTTACCTTCGAATTCCTTGAATGGTCCATCCATAACGGTAATAAGATCGCCTACTACGAAACTGGTTTCAGTTTGAGTAATGTCTTTTGCCATACGTTTCATGATCCAGTCGATTTCTTCTTGTTTCATTGGTACTGCTGCTGTTCCCGAACCTACGAACCCTGTTACACGTGGTGTGTTACGTACCACATACCATGAATCTTCAGTTACCTCCATGTCTACCAATACATATCCTGGATAAAATTTTTCATCTACGGTTACTTTTTTACCGTGTTTTATTTTGACGACTTTTTCTGTGGGAACAAGTACATTAAAAATCTTGTCCTGCATACCCAAAGATTCGATACGTTGTTTCAGGTTACGTTCTACTGCATGTTCGTATCCTGCATAGGTATGAATAGCATACCAATGACGCCCGGTGTGTATTTCTTGTTTTGACATAATAAAAAAAGAAAATTATTAGATAAAAAGGTTTATGACACGAGCAAAGATACCATCGAATAGCCCCAAATAGTATCCCATGACCAAACATGTGGTAATAACCAGGATAGTATGCCCGATAGATAAATTACGATCTGGCCAAGTAATATTATGAAATTCAGAGACGATATCAGAGAAAAAGTTTTTCATAGAAATATAATAAATAAAGAAAATGAATAATATACATAATATATCACAAAAAATGAAATATATTAGGTAGTTTAAAACCCCTACGTTCGGGGTTTATCATATAAAGAGTATACAGAATAAGAGAAAAAAGTCAAAGGCAGTCACCGAGCTATTTTTGATCAGATTTTTCTGCTTTTGCCTGACAACTGGTACATGCACAACCATACGGTTTAATAAATTCATCAAAATATTCCTGTCCGTAATCGAACGATAGTTCTTCGCCGGATTGAATAGTACGTTTCGTATAATAAAAAATACGATTTTTATGATTCTGCATTTCTCCATTAGGTTTACACGCATGATTGATATACCGTGCAATATTATCACGATCCTTGCCATCTATTGTCATCTTTTCGTTTATTTCAAACAAATATTTCCCTCCACGTTTTTGTGCTTCGTCTGTCGTAATCCGTTCACCAGTATATTCAATAACCCGCACCCCTTTTGGGATAACTCCGGTGGCGAATAATCCCATACCTGAAGCTGATTTCTTGATAATAACTGGATATACCGTTTTTGATTTTATTTTTTCTGATATGTTTGATTTCATGATACACACTATACATGACAAGTTCCAAAAAACAAAATAATATGCTACAGTGTCACCATATGGAACATACACACGATTTATCTGCATTACGACACACCCTGGCACATGTATTAGCCCAGGCGGTTTTGGAATACTATCCTGCAGCACAACTGACCCTGGGTCCTGCAGTAGATAATGGATTTTATTATGATATCGATTTCGGAACCGAAAAAGTTACTGATGAAGATTTGAAAAGATTCCAAACATCAATGCGGAAAAATCTAAAAAATTGGACAGAATTTACCCATAAAACAGTATCTATAGATGAAGCAAAACAAGTTTTTGAAGGAAATTCTTATAAAATAGAACTTATCGAGGAAATTGCGGGACGAGGCGAGGAAATCACGCTCTATACGTCAGGTGGATTTACTGATTTATGTCGTGGTGGACACTGCGAGCATCCAAATACTGATATACCAACTGATTGTTTCAAACTGGATCGTATTGCCGGAGCCTATTGGCGCGGAGACGAGAAAAACAAAATGCTCACCCGTGTATACGGACTTGCATTTGAAACATCAGAAAAACTTGATGAATATATCCATCGACAAGAAGAAGCGGTTAAACGAGACCATCGAAAATTAGGAAAAGAATTAAAACTTTTTACTTTGTCAGAACATGTTGGATCAGGATTACCGTTATTCCAACCAAAGGGACTCATACTACGTCAAGAAATAACTGACTATCTCTGGGATTTACACAAAAACAAGGGATACCAATGGGTATGGACACCACACCTGGCAAAGGAATCATTGTATGAAATCAGTGGTCATGCAGGACATTATCTCGATGATATGTTTCGGGTACATGGCGGAACCAGTAAAGAAGATTTTTTCTTGAAACCAATGAACTGTCCCCATCATTATCAACTATTTGCTGATAATCAATTTAGTTATCGTGATATGCCAGTGCGCTATTTCGAACCAGCAACCATTTATCGTGATGAAAAAACAGGACAACTATCAGGATTGACTCGTGTACGATCTATTACCCAGGATGATGGTCACCTATTTTGTCGCCCATCACAAATAAAAGATGAATGTATAAAAATAGTAGAAATCATAAAGAATTTTTATACTACTATGGGCATGATGGATGGATATTGGGTTAGATTATCTGTGCGTGATGACGAACCGAACAAATGGCTCGGTACTGACGAGGTTTGGAAAACAGCAGAAGAGGCCCTAACCGATGTATGTGAATCGCTACAATTAAACTACAAACTAGGTGCAGGTGAAGCAGCGTTCTATGGTCCGAAACTTGATTTTATGTTCAAGGATGCTATAGGACGTGAATGGCAACTTGCAACTGTACAATGTGATTTTAATGCTCCAGAACGTTTCGAAATGTCCTATGTAAATGAACAAGGAAACAAAGAACGTCCTGTAGTAATTCACCGTGCTATTGCTGGATCTCTGGAACGTTTTATTGGTGTTGCTATCGAACATTTCGCAGGAGCGTTTCCTGTATGGATGTCTCCGATACAGATCGCAATACTGCCGGTATCAGATGAACATCATAGTGATTATGCACAAGAGGTTTATGAAACATTAAAATCAAAAAATATTCGTGTACAACTGTTAACCGATGATTCGCTCGGTAAACGTATCAGATCTGCAAAGACAAATAAAATCCCGTACCAAATCATCATTGGTGATAAAGAACGCGATAGTCAGACACTGACCGTAGAGGGACGAAATGATACGAAAATCGAAAATATTTCTGTCGCTGATTTTATCGCGAAAATTGAGAAAGAGATTTCAGAGAGAATATTGAATTAATTATAAAACACATCAAAAGATGTGTTTTATAATAGATGAAATATAGTTTATTTAATTTCTGTCCCGTCTGGTCTATAATAATAAGGTTGTTTTGGTTTTATTGATTCTGGCAAATAGCCAGGTATTTTTGTATCGTGCCCGAAACAACCTGTACAATATGAACCTTTTTTATAGGTTTCATATAAAACATCGAAAGGAATAGACTCTTTTTGAAGTGGAGTAGGTGCGTCTATATCTACAATATCTTGATTTAAATCATATACAGGATTAAATCCTTTTGGTATATTTTTTGATTTTGCAAGAAAACCATTGTAACGGTCAACATAGTGCTGATTACCAAAGTTTAAATTAGGATTCTTTTCATCTTCAAATTCCTCTTTCATTACATGATAATTTGGTGTGCTGTACTGCATTCCATTTTCATTAGTATGAGAAAATATTGGATTTTCACGACTAATATTATTTTCAAATTCTTGCGTTTGGCCTTTCTCGTCAATATAATGTTCTATAACATTGGGATTTTTTTTACTAAAACTATCTAGTGTTGGTAAATATTTCCTATATTTTTCTTGGAATTCTTTTAAATATTCAAGATTTTTCTCCTTAACAGTTTTTACATCAAGAGGAAAACCTTGTTTGTTATAATATCTTAAAAAATCTTTTGTATTATTATAGAGAGTAAGACTATCTTGGTACTTATTCACCTTTTCTAAATCTGAAGTTGGCAATGCTTTAGTATTTTCTTCAACTCTATTTTTATCTTTAAAATCAGATAACCACTTAAACAATCTCGGAGCTATTCTCGTATGAGCTTGATGTTCTTGAAAACCAGGAATTTTATACTCTTCCATTTTATCAAATGGCTCTCTATAAGAATTACCTTTTTCGTCAAGATAGCTGTTTGGATCTTTTTTGTACTCCATTACTTTTTTTAAATACTCTTCGTCAGGAACAAATTTGTCTACTGTCAAAGATTTCGAATGAGCTGCTTCTTGGGTTATTAACGAAGAAGTTTTATTTCTGATATGCGCATACCTATAATCAGCATTAAGGTCTTTGTAGTCTGTCTCAAGCGTATCATATTTAGGTAAATTTATATTTTTATTTACTACATCATAAGATGCTAATTCTTTATTTTCTTTATTGTGACTATTTTTATATGATGAAATGGTATTATCAATAACAATATCAGGATTACCTGTTTGTTTCAATAATTCTGACAATCCTAAATAATTTAAAGTATCTTCTTTTGTACTGGTTGATTGACCTACATTCAATAATTTATCTAATTCGACTTGTGTTTCTCTGTTATTAGAGATAGGACTTAGTGACTTATTGTATACATCAGTATTTAGCTTTGTAGGATTCTTTAATGGTTTTATTCCGTATTCTCCATTTAGTTTATGATAGAAATCATCAGGAGGAGTATAGTTAATTTTAAAATCTTCTTTTGTATTTGATATATCTTGAGTTTTTGCATCTTTTGGAATAATTATTGCCAAACCAACTAAAACTTTTATAAGATTACTTTTTATAGTATCCAATTTTTTCGAAAGAAACGAAGCCTCTGTTTTTATTTCATTGATTTTTGGATGTGTATTTTCTATAGTAGCAAGATCTGCCAGCTCATGTTCCATGTCACCTATTTCATTTTTAATAGTTGATATTTCTAAATTTATCTGTTTATCTGGACTTATTGGATTTTTAATTTCCTTCTCCTCTAAAGATGACTGAGTAGTATTTTTTCTTTCTAAGTTCATAAAATTATTATTGAGCATTATTAATAATATCAGATTTTAATGCTGCTATTTTTTCTTGATCTGCCTCTTTTCTTATTTCTGATAATACTTGTCTCTTTTTTGTCATCAAGTCATACACTCTTTGGTGTAATTGTTTCAATTCGGCAATGATATTTTCTAAATATTTCATAGAATAATTATAACAAAAAACCAGGGGTAAGGGAAATTCACGCAGTGAATTTCCCTTTTGTTTTATTGACTTTTATATAAAATTAATGTATTGTATTTTTGAATTAGATTATATAAGTAATGCAAGAAATAAAAATAACTAAAAATCCCTACATTGATCTGAAGCAAATTATTTCTTATCTAGATAAGAAAATCTTTGAAAATAATGGATTCAATGAATTATCAAAAATACAATCATTAACCAAAAGAAGTAACTCCATAGCTCTATATGATAGCTATTCTAATAGTTTTAAAATTAATACTAGATTAAAAAAATACACAACAAGATCATTTTATAGTATTATTACAGCAACATCTTCAAACAATAAAGTTGTCTTTCCTTATTCACATAGTAGAAAAAATATTTCTTATGCAAATCTTCCTAGCAGTAATTATATCTATTCAGTAATATCAATTGCTTGTCATGAATTGAGACATAAATATCAACATGCTAGTTTACCTAATTTATTTTTGTTTATTAATAACTACTTTGAAAAAGAATGTTTTTGTTCAATCACTAATATAGTATCTATTATTTTAGATAAAAAGATGAATAGGAATATCTATACAAGAATAAAGTATCTAATGGAATTTGATGCAAAAATGATTGAGTTTATATCACTTGTAGTACAGTATCAATGTACTGAAAATGGTAAATCACTCAGTGAAACATTAGATATATGTTCTGAGCTCATAGTTTCAGATTCAGATAAAATGCTAGAGTATATAACTAATTTTAGCTATATAGGAAAACCAAGAAAGTCATATACAAGAAAATAAAGAAGAGCAGGGTTTACTACCCTGCTTTTTTAATTATGCTATACTAAAACTATTATTCAGATAATTATCATTATATATTTATGGCTACAAAACAACCTATTGCGAAAAAAGTTACACCAAAAAAACCTACTAACAATCTTTATAATCTCATGACACAACTGGTTCAGGAACAAAAATCTTTGTGGCGTATCCAGACTGATTATATAAAAGATGCAGGAGGAGACAAAGAACTAAAAATGTTCTGGTCAGAAGTAGCTCAAGAAAAAGAAATGCTTATAGCAGACTTGCAAGCAATCATCCATGCTGAATTATCATAAATAATAGTCTGAAACAAAGAAATAATACAAGAGGCGCAACCCGTAGGGTTGGGCCTGGTGTATTATTTTTTTGTTTCCGTGCCATCACTTTCCACTGATGCAGATAATTCTCCTGGATTAAATAAACTATGATACAGTTCTACTAATCCTTCAGTATCTACTTGTGTTGTTTGTATACCTACACCGACGAGCCCCTGGGTCACTACACCAATACGCTGTTCCAACTGACTACGTGTTTCTTCGAACTGTTTTGCATCCATTACTGATGAAGTATTACCTGATTTTGAAAATAATCCTTTGAAATTATCCATAAACCCCTTTTTTGTGGAACTATATCCTGTACCACCATACGGAACAACAATATAAAAGAATTTTGACATAATATTATATTGTTCATTGAACCATCTGATAAATTCTATATATTCACGTGTTTGTACTCGTAATAATTCTTCAGTAATATGAGGAACACGGTTTTCCAGAGACATGAGATAGGGACGAATATCCAAACGTCGTGATGACGCAACAATCTGTAAAGAAAATTCCAAAGCGTTCAAGAAGTTTTGGAACCCGTCGATTGTCGCCTGTTGTTCATCCATTGATTTTAAACCGAGATTGAGTGGTGTAGCGAGCAGTATTGCACGCATTTCGCCATTTTTTAATACCACGACACCGTCGCGGATTTCAGCAACAGGAACAAAGTTTTGTGATGGAGATTGTGCCATATAAAACAGTATATCATAAAAAAAATATATGTTATACTGTTGATAATAATTATGCGTTACGAAATCCCCCAATTCATCGATGTCGAGGATACTCTAATCGGGTCTCTGACATTTAAACAGGTCATCTATCTTATTGGTGGAGGATCTTTGTGTTACATCATCTATACCCTACTCCCCCTATCGCTTGCAATATTTTTTATGATTCCTATTGGAGGTCTCGGACTCGCACTTGCTTTTTATAAACTCAACACACGTCCGTTTATCGAGGTCTTACAATCTTTTTCTATATATCTCTTTAAACCAAAATCATATCTATGGAAACGAGTTCCAAAACAACCCAAAGACACGCCAGGGGTGACAGCACCTATAAAACCAGTACTAGACCCAAAAACCATTCGTGAACCTGTCAGTACCGAACGTCGCATTCACGACCTGTCGAGAAGTTTAGATTTGTTGGATAGATAATATTGTTTTAATACTTTAATAACAAAAAACTCCGTGCGGAGTTTTTTGTTAAAGATTATTTTTGTAACGCGACAATACCTACTAACTGACCATTACACGACAGGTATTCGAGCATTGCCCCACCACCTGTAGAGAGAAAATCGAATTTTTCTGACAAATGAAGCTGTTCTATCAATGCAACAGAGTCACCGCCACCAATGATTTTCATCGCACTGGTTC
>CAZGCO010000001.1:32132-37286 GCA_964524475.1 uncultured Candidatus Saccharibacteria bacterium | reverse complement strand
ATCATACCAATCAGTTTTTCTGTACCTGTAGTGTATCCATTTTCATAATTACCCATAGGACCATTCCAGATAATTGTTTTTGCATTATGTAATACATCCGCAATATCTGCGATATCAAATGAAGCTGGAGCAACATCAACAATACGTTCGTTTAATAACACCTCTGTAATATCACGTTCAATCCCACGCTGTTCTCCTTGACTGATAACACGCTGTGGTATCATAATCTTTTCATTACCTATCAATCCATCAATATCTACATGCTCGTCAACGAGCGATTTACCGATCTCATACCCCATCTGTGCCAAGAAATTATTCAAGAGCGCACCACCCATGATAACATGATCTACCTGGGGTAACATACTGGTAATCACTGGTAATTTTGTTTCAAATTTTGCACCACCCATGATAAGTACTGCAGGATGTTGTGGATGCAACCCCTGATCCAAGAAGTGCATTTCACGTTCTAATTGAAATCCTGCAAAACATTTTGTATGTCCTAATACCTGTGGAACACCCACAACCGATGCATGTGTTCGGTGACACACTGCAAACGCATCGTTTACATAATAATTAATTCCAGTAACAAGTCTCGTTACAAAACTACTATCATTTGTCTCTTCCCCTGGATGTTGACGCAAGTTTTCCAACATAACAATATCACCTGGTTGCATATTAGTATCATACGCAGATACGAAATCTACTGGGATGATAGTATTCAAGAAATCAGCCACAGGACGAAGTGTTTCGTGTGATTCACGTCCAATATGACTAACAATAACTGTACGCGCCCCTGTATTTCGTAAATATTCTAATGTCGGGATACTCGCATGAATACGTCCAGCATCTGATACGGCAACCCGTCCATCTATGAGTGGTACATTTAAATCCAACCGTACCAATACCGTGGTGTTATGAAATATTTCCGGATTTTGTTGTGAGAGGAATTGGATCATAAGGTGAAATAATTATTTTTCTAATTTTTTTAAAATTTCTGTGAACTCTTTGATATCTAAACTGGCACGTCCGACAAGTAGTCCTGAAGCTTCACCAATATTGATGTAATCACGTGCATTATCTGCATGTACAGAACCACCATAGAGTATACGTATATTCATAGCAATATCACTATTTTGTGTAATATCCAAAACGGTTTTACGAATATGTCGCACCATCATAGCACATTCATCTGTAGTACATGGGCGTTTTGCATTATTCCCTATTGCCCATATTGGTTCATAAGCTATCACTATTCTCGCAATCTCGTCTAGAGATAATTTTGATAATGCTACCGTGATTTGGTTTGCTACATATGCATAATAGGTATGGTTTTTGTCACGATTATGTTCACCAACACAAATAATAGGTATCAAGGGGTATTGAACAATAAACGAAACTGCATCTGCAATATTAGTATCCGTAATACCCGTAGCACGTTCTTCACTGTGTCCCACGATAACATAACGTGACTTACTATTGAATACCATTTCTGGGGTAATCGATCCTGTACGCACAACTGATGATGGCGTAAGAATCCCCTGAGTACCAATAACACAATTTCTACTGGTTACTAAATCCCCCAAAGCTCCTGTATATATCATAGGCGGACAAATAACCGTTTCGATAGTTTTTGATTTTTCTGCGGTTTTATTAATGCCCGTAAAAAGCTTCTTTGCAACAATGGGAGACGAAACCTGGTTTTTCCAATTTCCTACAATGAGATGTTTTTGCTGTATAGATTTTTTTATCAAGGTTTTTCCAGTTTTTTTTGCAATAGTTTTCATGGGTTTATTATATCACCAGAGCAAAGTAATACAAAATATCATGAAAAAATCTGTTTCCCCTGTTGATTTTTCTGATATACTACATCTATGAATATTAATGACTATAAAAGAAGATTTCTGGAATATGTCGAAATAGAAAAGGGTCGCGCATTAAATACCGTACGCAATTATGAACATTATTTAGATGTATTCATTAAAAAAACAGGTATTAATCAACCGTCAGATATTTCTGATGAAGTCGTACGTGAATTTCGTCTCTGGTTAAACCGTCAACCAGCTTCTAAAAAAAGTGGTTCAAGTGGTATAAAAACACTCACCAAAAAAACACAGAATTATTATTTGATTGCATTACGTGCATTTTTAAAATACCTGACTCGACAAGAAATAAAATCACTCCCTGCAGATCGTATTGAACTGGCAAAGGTAAGTCAACGAGAAATTGATCTTATCACACCCACAGAACTGAACCGACTCATGGATATGCCCACAGGTGATGACGAGCGAACATTACGTGATCGAGCAATATTGGAATTACTTTTTTCTACCGGTTTACGTGTATCAGAACTCTGTAATCTAACTAACGATGTTGATTTTAGTAGTGACGAATTTTCTGTCCGTGGTAAGGGTGGTAAAATTCGAGTAGTTTTTATATCTGATACTGCGCGAAATGCTGTCAGGGCGTATCTGACAAAGAGACGCGATATGGATGATGCATTATTTGTAGCTATATCAGATGAAAAAAGAGGTCGTAAATCAGATGAAGGGTCTGGACTTTCTCGGCGTGCGATTTTACGTATTGTTAAACACTATGCTATCAAAGCTGGTATTTCTAAAAAAGTTACCCCCCATGTGATACGTCACTGTTTTGCCACAGGCCTATTATCAAACGGTGCAGATCTCCGAAGTGTACAGATCATGTTAGGTCATGCAAATATCGCAACCACACAGGTATATACCCACGTCACCGATAAACAACTTCGTGAAGTACACAAAAAATTTCATGGGAGGTAATATTTATTAGTATATTTATTTTTATTTGACTTTGATTTTTTCTAGATTATAATTATTTTATGATTACTATATTTTATATCACCCTTATCGGGTCAATTGCGTCTCTTATTATCGGCAGTATTTGGTATTCAGACAAAACACCTATGGGACGTCTGCATATGCGCTATATTGGTTTTGATACATTATCAAAAGAAGAACAACAAAGAAAAATCGAAGAAGTAAAACCACATATGTGGAAATCATTCCTCGGTCAATTTATACTTTCTGCATGTACTGCATTTTTTATCGCGTTGGTTTCAGTAACGGGTTCATCACATGGTGAAACAATGGGGATGATTGCAGGATACAGTATTCTGGCATGGTTCTGTTTTATGGTTCCTGTTATCGGTTCTAGTATTATCTGGGGTAATGTTGATCGTCAGATTGCAGTGAAAAAATTTATTTCAGACAGTATGTCCTATTTAGTAACTATTATTGTAATATTGGTTATTGCAGGATTATTTGTATAACATAGTATTAAACTAAATAACACATTATAAAAAGTCGTGATATGTATCACGACTTTTTATAATGTGTTATAGTTCCCCACGAATTTTTCGTATAACAGATTCTTTTTCATCTTCATTACTATATTTTTGAGTTGTTCGAAAATCTGGATCAGTTATTCCACTGGTGATTTTTTGTGGAATGAGATGTATATGAAAATGTGGTACATCAGTTCCTACAATACCTATTTTTACATAGTCACAGGGTAGGTTTATTATCATTTTTTGCATAATATTCTTTGCAATAATATTCATATGCGCCAATATATCGTCTGGTGTTTCCCACATCCATGTATGATGTTCTTTGGGTATTATCAGACTGTGTCCATGGCTTACAGGGTGTATATCTAAAAAACCTATACAGATATCGTCCTGATAAATAATATCCGCAGGAATTTCTCCATTGATAATTTTGCAAAAAATACATGATTCATTCATGGGTACAATATACCGTAAAATCAATATTTTATCAAAATGCAGTTAATATATTTTTTACAAAAACAGTTTATCCTGTATACTGTAATTAATGAACCCACACGTGCAAAAACAATATTTCGAAACAGCATATCGTACAGGGTCTGACATATGGACACATATTCCCTATGCTGCAACGGTGATTGGTATGTTACCAACACTCCCACCTGATTCACTGGTATTAGATATCGGATCAGGTCGAGGAGTATGGGCAACGAAACTAGCGTCTATGGGATATCGAGTATTAGGTATGGATTATGTTTCGTCTGTTGTAGACCAAGTAAACAAAGAAATCACCACAAGTGGAAAAAATATCTCTGCACGATTCATCACCGGTGATGTCCGTGAGATACCATTTATTGATAATAGTTTTGATATGGTAACTGATATAGGCGTATTACAACATCTTGTTCCTCTGGATTGGCCAGTATATGTCCGTGAACTATCCCGCGTTGTTATACCTGGTGGATACGTCATGTCAGTAACATTATCGCGTGAAACACCACGATTTTTAGGATTCCAACCCATAACTGCAACAGATGCATCATTTGAAAAATTTGGCGTATCATATTATTTTTTTGAATCTGACGAAGTTACCGCATTATTTTCATATGGAGATTTTGTATTAGTTGATCAAAAAGTAGAATTTTTTGATTCTCGTACTGACCCTGGCGACCGCATGGGATTAGTATTTAGTTTATTTCAGAAAAAATAATTTTTACGATAATTCTTGTCTATGAATATCATTACCTGGAACATCAACGGAATACGAGCATTATACAAAAAAGACTTGTTCCAGCAGGTTTTTTCTGGTTCGGATTTGGGTATCACGAAAAATCCTGATATTATCTGTTTCCAAGAAACCAAGGCAGAGCGGGAACAGCTCCCATTGGAAATTCTGGAACATGCAGGATATTATGCATATTTTTCATCATCAAAGATTCGCAAAGGGTACAGTGGTGTTGCATTATATTCAAAAACAAAACCCTTGTCAGTGGTATACGGTATGAAAAATCATGAAAACGACGACGAGGGGCGTCTCATCACTGCAGAATACGAAACATGTTACGTCATTACTGGATATTATCCCAACGGTGGACAGGGTCCACACCGACTGGAATATAAATTACAATTTTATGATGATTTTCTCAAATATATTAAAAAGCTACAAATGAAAAAACCAGTAATATTTTGTGGGGATATTAACACTGCTCATACCGAAATAGATCTTGCACGTCCACGTGAAAATGTTATGAATACTGGATTTCTCCCTATTGAACGTGCATGGATAGATCAGGTTATCAAGGCTGGGTTTATAGATGTATTTCGTACACTCCATC
>CAZGCO010000001.1:18952-32122 GCA_964524475.1 uncultured Candidatus Saccharibacteria bacterium | reverse complement strand
ATCAAAAAACTGCTGCACGAACACGTAATGTTGGTTGGCGTATTGATTATTTTTTTGCTTCACAAAAATTACTCCCAAAAATAAAAAAATGTGAAGTACTTTCCAACATTATCGGATCAGACCATTGTCCTATATGGTTACAAATAAATGTGAAATAAAAAAAATCCGACATACATATGTCGAATTTTTTTATTTGTATTTCATATTTTATTTTGGCATTGTATAAGCCAGAGGAAACTCTAAGTTAACATCCTCTTCTGTTTCTTCTGCTTTTTCCTCTTTGTATCTTCTTTCGGCAGAGAGGCGTTCTCTTATTTTCTGCCGACGAGTTTCTTCTGTTGGTAGATTTGATAAGCCAGAAGAAACTTCAAATAGCTTTTTATTTTTTTGTTCCCAAAGCTCCTTGGGATTTAAACTATTTTTTGTCAATACTTCCTGACTACCAAGAAGTTGTTCTATGGAATCTGTTGATTCCCCAGTACATGGTCCTATTGTCATAATTAATATTTTATTTTCATAGATTAATATATACCTGTAATAAAATATGTCAAGAAAAACAGCAGAAAAAATGTGTAACATTTTTTCTGCTGTTTTTCTTTTTATCATACTATTTTGCTAGCGTCACTGACCATAGTGTCTTGTCTTTTTTATTCATAAGATACAGATAATTCCCTGTAGGGCTTGTATGTAATCGTACTCCATCGATAGACTCTGGAAACACTGCCAACTGTGTCAGTTCATCAGTCACCGTGTTATATCGCCATAATGTATCACTGAATAATACCACGCCCTGGTACCACATGTCTGGATACACCCCATTCGGGATAACATCAGGTATCATACAATACACCATAACACTATCAGGACTCCAGTTGCATTTTTCTGGTAATGTTGTCAGACCTATATCAGTAGACACAATACCCCGAGTTTTTTTCAGAGAAAGCCGCACAGTTCCTGCCTGACTATCAGATACTGAATACAATACTTGATTCATATCAGGAGACATTAATGTTGTTAATCCCTGTAATGGTCCCATGATTTTCTTGAAATTACTCGTTGTAGGATTTAATCCATACATATATCCATCAATATATCCTGATGCGCGTGTCGTCATGGTAATTAATTTTTCATTAACCCAATTTGGATACCATTCTGACAATGGCGAGTTAAACACCTCGCGCATTTTTCCATTAGCATCCATAATGACTCCTTTACTATTGTTTATATCAGCAATAATATGAAATACGCTGCCTCCGTCAGGAGATATCGTCTGTGCAACAATATTAGATGCCAGGAGCTTACCAGTTATTTGTTTTGGTTTTGTTACCTGTAAATCTGCAGGGACTGTTGCATCAGAATCCTGTGGAACAGACTGTGCAAGCGTAGCGCATGTTTGTGACAATGCATCCCGAGTCGCCTGATCATAGATACCCGTTGCAGGTATTTTCAAAAATTCTTGGAATTTTTTCATATGTGATAATGTTTCACGACCAAAAATTCCATCTGTTTTCATAGTCGTACCCAATTTTTCATTCATAAATGTCTGAATGGTATATACGTCATTACCTCGTGAACCAGTTTTCAAATTACGAGAAAAATCACTCGTACAGGTTGTTTCAGTTTTTGATGTTGTAGCTACCTTGGTCACTGGTTGTACAACAGGTGCAATACCAGGAATATTCGCGAGAAAACTCTGAATAACATCATCGATAGCATACCGATAAACGATACGATAGGGATTCGTGAGAATATTTGATTCATATACTCCGGGTACAATCGTATCAGTTATCTGCTTTTGGAATATGGTATTTTTTGTTACATCTCCTGTATAGATAAACCCCTTGTCAGTTCGGGCATATACAATATGATCAGATGCTACAACATTATCACGAGTGACTTGTTTTTTAAGTTTTTCATCATAAACATTTATCTTTTCAGTAAACGTCGTAATATATGATTGGTATCCACTAATCGGGAATTCAGTTATTTTACGTATTTTGTCTGCGGTTACAATATCAGTCTGGACATCTGTGCCTGCTCCCGTAATATCAGTTGGCGTATTAGTAACACCATTATCTACCGGCACCACAGGAGATCTGTTAATAACCGTAAAAGGAAAAATGTTTTTTGCAGTGGTGGTAACAGGTACCCCAGGTTGTTTTTTGACAAGTACCATCACCCCAAAAACAATCACGGAAACTACTATGAGACTACCGATGATAATAACTATTTTTTTTGTGCGACCTGCATGTTCTGTCTCGTACATATATGATTATTATATCACAAAATAAAAAATACCCGAAGGTATTTTTTAAAAATTTGCAATTTGTCTTTGTAATTTTGCAAGATTTTGCTTGGCATACATTGCCCCAGCATAAGAATTTTGTAAAGCGTCATATATGTTTGGGTTTACAAAAATCTTTCCATATACACGAAATACATCATCGCTCAATTGGAATAATCCTTTATACCCAAAGCCATTTTTGATATCTGGTCGAGTACATCCATAGCTTTCTATTCTACAAATAGCCGTGAGCATTTCAATAGACAGCCCAGATTCGCGAGAAGCATAACCAAGTCCTGTCTGAACAGGTGCAGGAATAACACCCTTACTTCTTTTTGCTGCCTCTACTTTGGTAGCCCAGTATTTTATAAATACAGACGGAGTAATAATTGACTGACCAGTTATTTTTTTAACATCGGCCAAAGGGGCATTTCCTCTCATATTTTTGTTAATATCAGTACGATCAGCAACATAGGGATTATCCAAAGGAACGGAACTGTAGCCCTTTTTCGCTGCCCACAATATCGCAGGTGCTCCACCAGGACCTTGTTGGTGTGCTAAATATGCTAAAAATGTAGGGTCTTTATAAGATTCTTCGGTAATAACAATACCTGTTGTATCAAGTTCCACATCATCAGAAATATATTTTACGAAATTAGGATCATCGATACGATTCACGACCAGGTTTGCCTTTGGTAAATCTGGCTGAATATCTAACAGTTGTGGATTAATAGTATTTAATATCACATAAATACTGACCAAGAGCACCATACCGAAAATCACGTTCATGATTTTTTCCTTGAGAAGTTCATTAGTACTTACGCTCTTGTCATTGGACATATATTTCCAACCATAGAGAGCAATCATAATAACTGCGAGAACAGATCCAATACCAATAGCAAACATATACATATTATTAAATGATTGCCCAATTGTTTTAGTGGTATCTATTTTTAATGCATCAACAGATATTGCATTTCCCGCTTCGTCAGTACCTGGCAATGGCTCCAGAAATGCATAACATTCCTCGTCAGATAAGTCTACTATTTGACCGGTTACGGGATCAGTAAATTTTTCACAAGGGTTTCCGTTCGGATTACTCAGAAACTGTCCTGATGGCAAGAGTATTTTTGTTTGTGCATATACAGGAGAAACAGCAGTAATAAATCCTGTCAGCATACATATTCCGAGAATCACAAAAATGATTTTTTTCATATATACAGTATATAGTTTTTTCTGCCAAGAGAAAAGCCCTTGAATTTTTTCAAAGGCTTTTCAAAATATTGTTACCGAGTATAGACATTTAATGACCGGGTCGCTGACTGAAAGATATTTTTATTTCCTGAGAGTGATAGATTAAACACGTTAGCACTGTTAGGTATATCACCCTGCAATGTTAGTGCCAGAGGGTTTTCTGTATCCTCGACAGTAAATGATTCATTATTGATTTTCCAATCAATTTTTAAATCTTTGTAAGCATTTTCTAACATTGAAAAGAAATATGGTACAGCAATAATAGTTGTTTCTCCTGTATTCATCGTAAATCCATTATCTATCGTTCGTGCATATTCTGGTGTATTGAACACCTTATGATAAAAATGAATTACCGGATCAAAAAATGATAATGTCATACCACGATCCGCAGTAGTAGTGTTAGCTACATCAGAAACAGATACAGATATTTCTTCGTTAGCCCTAATCTTGTTATGCTTGATAAGTAACGAATCTTTACCATATCCTCCCATACCTGTTGCAATAGAACCGTTGCGTTTCCAAATATAGACTCCTTGTTTTGATGGCAAGATATTGCCCCCTGTGGTAGTAAAATTAGGTATAGCTGCAACACGGACAATACCCTCGCGAGATGGTAGTTTTTTACCAGGATAGAACGGTGGTACATATGAATCTACCGCTTCCCACAACAAGGTCACGTCTTGGGGTTGTAATATGATTCCTTTTTCTATACTTTCTCCATCCAGTTTTACAGCTACCTGTATGTCAGTTGCACTCCCATAATCCCCGAGCGTCGTTTTAAAACTACGTTCTCCGATACCTGATAACTGTTTTGCGCCGTTTATATACCAGGTAATAGGGTAACGGTTTAAATCCACACTATTACTGGTCAAACGTAACGTCACCGTATCATATGCGCTGGGAGATTCAGGATTGAGCTCTAGATCAATATCATTTTCATCAACACCTATACCTACGATATCACTGAGCCCACTATCCCCTGGCAATGAAAACTGCGCAGACGAAATAGATGTATTAATAGTAATACAGAAGATAGTTATAAAAATTAAAAAAAATGTTTTTTTCATACAGTGATGAATAATGTTTTAAAAATAATCTTTGTATTTTTTATAAAATGTTCGAGTGCACCAAGTAATACGGAGGTGCTACAGGTGTTACGAGTTCTTATAGAAAATAAAAAAGGTTGTTTTTAAATAATGTACTATACCTGTGTGGCGTCCATACGAGCCTGCTGGATTTTCATAATCTGATTCGGATCAGAAGTTACGATTTGATCTTCGGTATAACTTGAAATAATTTTTATCGCAACATGTTTCAATCCCGCAAAGAATATTCCTTCTCCTACACCTGATTCCAGTAAAGTATATTTTTCTTCATCGGTCAGATGAAATACTTCTTGGAGTGTATCGATAGCAGTCGGAGATTGTTTAAGCAATAACTGTATCGACGAGTTCGTGATAATCGGTAATCCATACCGTGATTTTACGAAATCTCCTACGTCTTGGGTGATAGTCGCTAGACCCAGGAAATATTTTCGTCCACGTTTTGCGAGCATAAACAAGAACGCTGCAGCTTCTTCATTTTGCATCATCGTCCATGCTTCGTCGACGACGAGAAGTCTTTTTTTACGAACCTTGCGTACCATATTCCAGATGAAATGAGTAATAATATACATTGCAGCTGGTTTGAGTTCGTCTTCCATATCACGGATTGAAAATACCACCATTTTTTTATTGATATCTACGTTTGTTGGCTGATTAATAAACCCTGCCCATGTACCCCGTGTATATTTGCGTAATCGTTCTACCAATGATTCTGAACCTTCCATAGATCCCAATACCATTTCAAAATCTGACATAAGTGGTGGTTCAGCATGTGAAAAATCAGATTCAATCGTAATATCTTTTAATGCATAGGTTTCAGTAATAGCACGATCAATAATAGAATCTTCTTCGGGAGATAATCCACCCAGGAGTATTCTGAACAATCCTACAAGTTGAATAATATTTCCTCGCAATACATCAGACGGAGATTCGTCAGATGCAGGAATAGGAATATCAAACGGATTAATATGATGCGATGATGAAAGTGAAATATTAAAATATCTCCCCCCTACTGATTCTGCAAGTGTTTCATATTCTCGTTCAGGGTCAATAATAATTACCTCTGTATCGAACATAAGTGTTCGGAGAATTTCAAGTTTCGTTGCATATGATTTTCCTGCACCGGAAGTCGCAAAGATAACGGAATTATAGTTCGGCATACTATACCGATCAAAAATAATCATACCCGCATTTTGACGATTAATTCCGTACAAAATACCCTTGTTATCAGTGAGTTCACTTGAAATAAATGGGAAAAACGATGACACCGGTCCAGAATTTAACTGTGACGTAATATTCAACATGTCGGTACCCAATGGAAATACTGTCTTAATCCCTTCATCTTGTTGAAACAATGATGGTTTCATATAGACCATTTTTGATTCTAACATGGCACGAATTTCATTTTCGAGTTTGAACAATTCCATGTCGTTATTTGCATGAATCGTAATATATAATCCCAAGGTGAACATTTTTTCCTGAGCTTGCTGTAACTGATCTCGCAGACTTTCCAGGTCACGGTATGCAGTATCCAGAAGCGGATCACGTACCATACCTGATTTTTCCTTGGTCATGATTTGGGATTGTACTTCGGCTACTTTTTTCTGAAATTGTTTTAATGCTACTGCACTGTCTACTGGGTTAATATGAATCGATACATCAAAAACTTTATCCAGATTGATAATAGGTGCGAGCCACCCCGCAGTGAGGAATCGTGGATATGATACGACAAAAAAAGTCTTTGATGTTTTATCACCCAATTTTATTTGGTTCGATGAAATTTCAATACCTGCCGGTGCAATCAGGTCCTGCATTTCCATAGTTGCCGACTCGTAAATATCTCCTGATATCACAGGAGAAATTGTGTTTTTTTGTTTTGTCCCAAACAGTCCAGAGAATATTCCCATAATAGACTTATTATATCATGTAGTTTTTTATTGTATAGCAAAACAAAACTCTCAACCGTGATTGAGAGTTTTGTTTTGCTATTTAAATATATATACAACTACTCTACTACCGTAATAGTTTCTGATTGTTCAGTATAATTTCCTGCTAAATCATACACGCGTAAGGTAACAATCTGTTTTCCAACTTTAGAAAATGGAACGAAGACTTGATTACCTACGGGTAAAAATAAATGTCCTATGAGATCAATATAGTAATTACGTTGAACACCACTTAATACATCATCTGCATTAAAAGAAAATCGAACAACAGAACCTACATGAACCTCTGTTTCTGATTTGTTAATAGAAATAATATCAGGAGGAGTAAAATCAGATTGTAATTTATAATGAACTACAGGACCTCCTTTGGTTGATTGTAAATGAAAATATAAAACCCCATCCTGTTGTATTGAAAATGATACTTGATTGTCATGAACAATAGTACCTGTATCAGGAATGGTATTCTGATATGTATCTACAACATAACGATATGAACTATCTTTTGGTCCCAACCAAACAAATTTAGCTGTTTTTTTATTATACCATCTACTTTCATTAGGGTGTGTTGTTGAGAACAGTACAAAATTTCTCCCTGATTCCTTAGACTGATCAAAATTAAAATTATCAACTCGATAACTACCACTCTGTGCAGTTCGTAGCACATCAGTCCCTAATCCATCATCTGCTAATACCTTGGTCCCTTGTAAATCAAATACAAAATCAAACGTACCTACTGCAAGAGGAGTAGCGATTATTTTACCAAGTGAAACTGTTTTTTCTCTGGAAACTTTTGGATCAATAATCACACAACTCAACATAATCTTGCCATTATTAGAGTCAATGGTTTTTTCTAAAACATGAGAACATACTGAATTATCAATATTTAGTTCATTTATTTCTACCTTTTTGGGATCAAACGCAAGTTCAATTTGAGCAGCATTAATAACCTCGTCTCCTGTTCTTATAATAATATCAAACACTTGTTCTGATGGGAGTGAATAAATACCCGAACTTGGCTCTAGTTCTATTGTTGAATTATATAATTTATAGGGAACATAGCCAATTTTTGGATATCTTAAATTATCAATATAAAAAATACTGTAAAAAATAATTACTAGTGGAACAACTGAAACTCCTAACCAGAAAAAATAATGTTTTCCTTTATTTTTACATGATTTATGATATCGAACCATAAAGTATATAAATAACAACCCTGCACTAATTGCTAGTATGCTACTTGCAACATGAGTAACGTCCGGTCGTGGTATAAACAGTAATGCACCACCAGGCGACTGTTCTAATCCTGGAAATATAATATTTTTTACATAAAAAGCATTACCATTTTCTAAGTAAATGGTTTTATTTGTCATACCAGAATCAATCCATTCTGAACCAGTAGAAAAATATGAGGTAATTGTTTTATTAATATCCTGATCTGTAAAACTAGATCCGTATACTCCTGCTTGTTTTGTATAAAAAACTACATGGGTACCCTTGGATAAAAATCTATTTTTAAAATCTAATGCATATTGGTCATTAAGTAAATAGTTTGTAAACAATGCGCCAATCATGGTACCTTTATTCCAAACAGGTCTCCCTGTGGTCATAAATAGCTGATCATAGAAACCTGACATTTCTATACTTTCTGATGATACTCCCTGTGCAACAACTCGCCCAACGGGTGCTGTTAAAAATACATTATCACCATAGCGTTCACTACTTAATGTTCTACTTATAATAACTCCTGTAGCGTCAGCAACACCCATGAGTCCAATATTTCTTGTTTCTTTTTCTTGTTGAGTGAAATGTATGAGACTATCTCTATCTTTCGAGAGAATACTACGAACAAGTACAGCGGATTGAGATAATTCGTCTCCCTGTTTTTTTAAATGTGCTGTATCATGACTGATTCCCCGAGTAAATGCACTGACTTGATTATTTCCTAACATATACATATAACCAAATCCTACAAAATGAATTAATCCATAGAGACTCGTCATAATAATTAAAGATACCAAAAACCCGTGTACAAGGTTTTTTACAGGATAAGAAAAATGATATTTTTTAAAAAATTTTTTTATCATATTCTACAAGATAGTTACCTTATAATGATATCACACTGTTTGAGAGATACAATAGATTAGTTATTATATCAATATTAGTGATAATTATGGATATGTGTCATAACACAATTATCATAGCACTATGTCAAAATTAGGTATACACTGTATCTATGGAAACTAAAACACTAGCTATCACACTCGTAATTGTTGCTGTCTTGGGACTTATGATATTTTTTATTACCGGAAAAAACAAATCAAGTAACATGGAACCTACACCTGTGGGTACTGATTCAGCTATTAATACTGAAACAACTATTCCTGCTACTACACCTGCACCCGTAACACCACCAAGTCCAACATTTCCAGAAACAGGATATCAGCCTAAATAATCTATACTAATTAAAAAACTACCTCCCAATAAAGAGGTAGTTTTTTGTTAGATTTTTTCCGTAAATACTACCAATCTTGATAGGTGTGTTTTTAATACTGGATCCCAAACACCATCACAGGTGATCAGATTCAACCTTGATAATCCATCAATTGATGTAAAGACTTCCGATGTATCACTGTCTATAGGATAGTCTTTGATACTACGAACGATAAATGTATCGACATGTCCCAGACTGTTAGTTACCTGAACAGTATCACCGACTACGATTGTATGGAGCAAACTAAACACTGCACTGCGACCGGTGGTCCAGTTTACATGACCTGCAAGGACTGCGCTACCCTGATCCCCTGGACGGGGGCCATGCTGATACCAACCAACGTCTTCGATACTGCTGGGAACTGCCATTGCATTATCTATTAATCCTACAGATTCAATATCAGCAGAGATACCTAATCGCTCTATTGATAATAATACCGGCACCGCATTACTTGGCCATAATTTCATATCCGTAGTAGTACTTGATACATTTTCTCGTACTGCAAAACCTAGTATACAAACTATCACAAATATACTACCTAATATAATACGGAATATATATCTCATAATGCCTATATTATTTTTTAGACACGGGATTAATAGTTACTTTGTTATCGATAATCGTATAGGTAAATGATGTTTTGTCTTGGATATGTCCGTCCTCGTATACCATTACCCCTGTTTTTGTGAATGGATTTACTTGTACCGATACGATATACCAAGTCCCGCCCAGTACAGGTTTTTTAACTATGAGAGACTGACTATGTTCACGAATATATTGCTCGACAATAATCTTGTCTTGTAATGTTTCGCAATCGATTTGTGACATTTGGAATCCTGGTGTGAGTTTTTTGATATCTTTATAAACATAGGTACCGTCTCCACGGTCAGTCATTTCACCGAACAATGCAACTGCACTGCCTTCTCCGAACTCGATATGTAATTGCTCTGTTACGGTCATACCCTCTGCCATGGAATCCCACCAAACATCAGCAATACGCCCACTGATAGCAGGATTCATAGGACCAACCGTACCTGCAAATGTCCCAACCTTGCTGTCTTTTTCTGCAGGGAGATTATAATATTGACCCGTTACCGTACTGCCAGAGATAAGTAATTTAACCCATGCGCGATCAGCTAGACCATTTGATGTAGTCTGTGTATGTTCATAACACATACCAATAGGTTCAGATGTTTGGGCTGGTAATTGTTCTGAAACTGATGGAATATTTACCACGGATTTTGGATGATTACTGTACCAAATAGTAATTAGAATAATACCAAATACACTAACGATTATTGCTACATAGACAAGTATTTTTTTCATATAATTATTATAGCACCTGGGGTGGCATACTCCTATTATGGGAATATAGAAATAAAAAAAGTACGATTTTTGTCGCACTTTTTAATTTAACCTTGTTCTTATTTTCTAAATGAGACTGAACCATGTCAGAAAATATTCAAATGCAAGGTGATAATGTTTGTTTTTTATTGCAGATTTTACAAAACTCCACCAGAGTTTTTGATCTCTGCTTAATCCAGTAAGAGTTACATATCCTCCTATCTTGGGAGAATAATGATAATTGATGAATTTAGACATAGTATTTAATGATTAAAAGTTATTGAGTTATTTCTACTTCCACAAAGAAACAGGAATAACTCAACAAAAAATATTATTAAATAACTCTATCTTAAAAGAACTATTTACTACTATAGTATAGCATTTTTATATAGAAAAGTCAAGTAGGCTATGGTATAAAAATCACCTTATTTCTAAAGTGATTTTAAGTACTCCATCTAGTGGATTATTGGATGCATACAGAGCTACGATATTTTTTCAAGTATTGGAGTATCATCTGTATTAAGCGGTTTTAGATTTTTTTCTTTATGGATTTTTTGAATTAAATCAAAAGCTTCTTCTTCTGTTCCTGAAAAATTACTTATTGTTTCTTTAATATAATCTATTCTAGTGTCGAGTTCTTTTTCTATATTTTGTAACACATCAATCATTGGTTTATGTTGAGTATTTGCTTTAATAATACCTTTGAAATCCAAATCCCATTTATCTAAATTTTTATGACCCCAAGGAATTACTCTAAAGTCCGTAAATGTTTCATCAATTGAACCATATTTATAAAGAGCTTTTCTAATAGTTTCGTTATTATTTACAAGTTCAGTAATTTCTTCCAAGAATTGTCTATTTTTATTAACAAGATTACTTGAAATGGTAATAGCTTCTTCACGAAGAACACTGACATCCTCTTGTTTATTTTGATTAAAGTTTATATTTTCCATACCTTAAAGTATGACATTTTTCCAAAAAAGTTGCAAACGATACTAGGGATAAAAAAACCACCTTATTTCTAAGGTGTTTTTTTACTCTGTGTGAAATAATGTTTGAAAAATAATTATATTAATTATTTTCTTGAGAATTACCAAAAACTTCTCTTAATAAAGGTTCCTGTATTACAACATGACTACAGCCAAATTGAGCAAAAATTGAAAATCCATTATCAATATATCTTTGTATTTCTTTAACAATATATTCATCTCGTATAACCATCGACATTCCCGAAACTTGATTAATATCAGTATTTTTAACTCCAGGATTAATAATACTCTCGAAAAAGCCAATATCCTTTTCATCAAAAACAGTATTAAAAATATCAAAATGTATATTCTTCATCGCTTCAAGAGAAAAATCAAAATCCCCCCAACCACTTTCTGTTTTATCACGTTTCAGGTATTCAGCTATATATTCTTCAAAATTAGGTTTGGGATCTTGTTTTCTACACCACTGTAATACGATACGTGCAAAATAATAATACTGTATTTGTTCTCTTGAAAATATTTTCTCCATTTCATCTCTCTCATATTTTCCATCAGGTTCTGGAGAATATATTTCAATATTTTCTTGATGCGCAAGATATGTTGCTAGACCCATACCACCATGATTAATAATTGACTGTTCTTCAGTTTCTTCATAAGGACGCTTGTTCCCCTCGATAAACACTATTCTTTTTTGACCTGCTGTTTTTTCTAGAAAATCTTGCCAGAATTTCTTTTCTTCAATCCATTGTTCATCATCAGGATTAAATGAATGTCGTTCTCCAAAATAATAAAGAAGATTAGAATCTGATTCCAGGATAAGTGTGTACGGTATCTTGTGTTTATTTTTTCGATATTCTTCATAACTCATTAATGACATATGTAATTATAATATACTTTACATAATAAAAAACAAGGTAGATTCCTTGTTTTTTATTAGATCAAATTACTTTGTTTTCTTTGTAACTTTTTTAGCTACTTTCTTTGCAACTGTTTTTACTGCTTTTTTTGCAACGGTTTTAGATGTTGCTGTCTTTTTTGCAGGAGATTTTTCTGTAGTTTTTGAAATTGCTTTTGCAACTACTTGAGTTAATGTTGCTGTCTTTGGAGCTGTTTCTGTTTTTGTAACAGGAGTCTTTGGTGTCAATAATGAAATCAAGATATCAAGTTTCGTATTCATTGCATCAAGTGATTTCTTCATATCTGCAGATCCTGAATCATAAGTCGTTGTGTTAAATGTCTTTGGAGCACTGTATTCCTTGCGAGGAGCGCGGTCGTTGTTACGATCACCAAACTGTCCACCTGCATTTTTACCAAAACAGTCACTACAATATACAGGTTTTTCACCGTTTGGTTTAAACGGTACTTCACATGATTTACCACATTCTGCACAAATAGTTTTAAACATTTGTTTATCACCTCCGAAATCACGTCCGCCACGGTTTCCACCGCCGAACCCACCACGACCTCCACGGTCATTACGTCCTCCGAAACGGTCACCTCCTCCACGGTTATTTGAATAACGATCACCACCTTTGAAATCTTTCATAAAAAATAAAATAGATTGCTCTGTAGATGTATACAGAGTATTAGAATAATAGAAATATTATATCATGTTTTGATAAAATATGCAAGGATATTCATAACACATAACAAGAGGTGGTTTGGGATGTGGGAAAGACAGCTAGGTTTGTTTTTTTTTTGTGGTGGGGGCTGGGGGGGGGGTGGTCTTCGGTGGGGGCCTCACTTCTTCGTGGTGAGC
>CAZGCO010000001.1:12136-18942 GCA_964524475.1 uncultured Candidatus Saccharibacteria bacterium | reverse complement strand
ATATTTTTATAATATTATAAATATTATATATTGTTTTTATAAAATATGCAAGGATATTCATAACACATAACAAGCGGGCTTTCCCCTACGGTAAACGACCTCTTGTTATGTGTTACTTACGTGCTCCCTTGGCAACCAACATTTCGTGTTTAATCGCGAGACGTTTTGCTGTTTTAGGAGATTTTTTTGATTTTACATGTGGGGCCAGGGTAGTTGCTCGTTTTGCCATAAAATAAATGTTATTAAATAATATGCATCTATCATAGCATATATCGCGGTTTTAGGGAAATTCTCTGTACGTATAATACATGGTACACTGTTCACATGATTAATCTAAAAATCTTGTTTGTGATTATCGCATCCATTTTTGCCATCATTGGTAATGTTTCATATTTGCGTGATGTTTTCCAAGGAAAAACAATCCCCCATCCATATACATGGTTTATCTGGTCTATTGTTTCTCTAACGACATTTTTTGGTGGCATAGTAAAAGGTGCAGGTATAGGAGCCATCCCAACAGGTATCGCAGAAGGTTTTACCGTAATTATCTTTTTATTTTCATTACAATATCTTTTCAAGAAAAATAACCATATACAACCTATAGATAATTATTTTTTTATTGCTGCACTGTTGGGATTGATTCCATGGATTATTACTCGTGATCCTACAATATCTATTATTGTTATGGTATGTATTGATGTTATTGCATTTATCCCTACTCTGAGAAAAACATGGAAACACCCGGACACTGAACAACCTATACTGTATGAAATGAATGTTGCCAGACATATCCTGACCCTGGCTTCATTGGGTTCTTATAACATTGCGACGATGCTTCATTCTGTGGTGATGATAATTACGAACATCACGATGACTGTTTTTATAAAAAGGAAAACGATAGCAAAATAAAAATGACACAATGCTATTAAAAATATATAATAATTGTATGTTACATCCTATTCATTCAAAAAAAGAGAATATATTAGTATCAGCACTAGAAACACTATTAAAAAGTACTGAGGAGGAATTTAAGAATAAATCTATTGAATCACATATTTTTGGATCGGTAGCACGAAATGACGCAGATCCATATAGTGATTTAGATGTTTGGTTTACGTTTGAAGATCAAGTGTTTCCAGAGGTATTTGAAAATAGATTTAAATATTACAACAATATCGGAAAGATTATTCATACATGTGAAGCACCTCAAAATGCGCCTATTGGCGGTGTACATACAGCATTGATTATTAAAACTGAAACTAATTATCTTACGATGGTAGATATATATCTCTGTCCTCTTTCAACTGCATACATAACAAATGATGGGAAGAAATTATTTGGCATAGATTTACCACAAGGAACAATTGGGTTTAATCCACAAAAAATTCAAATTGATGAGAATTACCGTATTGATTTCTTCATTTGCTTCATTTTTAATACCATCAAAAAAATAATACGAGAATCTGAAAATCCTTTAGATGGCGTAATTCGTGAATATAATAACCTACAGAATAATTATGGTATTCCTGTAAAAACACTTAACAGCGAAGTTCATGGTATTAAAACTTTGGAGGATATAATAAAAAACGTTCAAATGGTTAGTAATGAGAAACAAAAGATAACACTTGATTTGATTCTTGATTTTACAATGGATTTAATATCTGAAGTAAATTAGGTTCAATTACTTACAGAGGGCATCAAAAAACACCTATATGAATTAGGTGTTTTTTGTTTAGCTCGCCTGGAGGGACAGTTTTCGAACCTTTGAGTGGACTGGTTTATATAGTGATTTAGGTTTTCATTTAAAAAATATCAACAAACTCCTAGTGTTGGCTCACTAGCCTAGAATTTGTGAATTTCGTGTATTTGTGACATTAAAGCTTTTTGAAATCCCGCAAAAGCATTCTTTTCTTCTCGATAGAAATCATAATCCACTTGAGTGTACGATGACATCATGAATTTACTATCTGTTAAAAACTGCTTATATTTTATTGAGTGATCAAATATCTTCTCTGAGAAGTCTTTTTTTGAAGAGTAAGATATTTCAAGCTGAGATCGTATTGAGTCAAGTTTTAACTCGGCATCAAAAAAATTTTCTCGTACAGCATCTCTATGCTCACCTTCAATAGTAGTACTTTGTGAATAAAGCTCCGATATAATTTTATGATTTTCTTCTACTAGACAAATTAATTCCTTTACTTCATCTATTAAAAGTGACTTAATACCTCGATTGTCATCTATCACTTTCTTAATTAAGAAAGGTACAAAGAGAGCTATGCAAATAGTTATAAGCAGAGATATAAAGTCTAGGGTGTTTATTTTATTATCGATTTCAAAAACACCCAATTTACCTATGAGTTGAAAGTTCAAGATAATCAGCAGAAGATCACCGACCATCAATAAAAGTGTGGTGATCCTACTTTTTATCATGAGTGCGAGGGTTTTTAATTTCCCCAATTATTTCATTAAGTCGAGTGGCGCTATCATCTGATTTAAACTCAATGTGCTTTAGAACTAAGTCAGCGCCCTTACTGAGTGATAATTTACCGAAAGAGCCAGAGATAAAAGATGAGGGGTAGCCCCAAACACCATCTAAGTCGATTAAGATTTTATAATCATTATTTACAGCTTCTTCAAATGCACTCAAAAGAACATCCTCTAGGAATGCTTCTCCTGAGAAATCACCATCTTCTCTATATCGAGCACCTGGTGATTCAGAGAATTCTTTAGCTATACTTATTTTTTTCTTTATTTCCATATATTTATGCGTTGATTAACTCCCAATGTAGTAATGTTCCCTCAAAGTCGTAATCTAGGGATTCACTCGAACTGTTAGTTAGGTCTATTTTAACATTATTTGTAATAATGTAAAATGATTTAAACCAATCATCTTTTGAGTGTCCCACGATTTGTGGAATACCTTTACCTCTCAATTCTCGATCTTTTTCTATACGAGAATGTATCTTACCAGCCAAGAGATCATCTACGAGATTTATATTTGGATACAACCCAGTAAATTTAAGAAGTTTTGTAACATAATTTCTTGTATGAGCACTTTTGAAGATACCGACACCCAAATCAATAAAAGTATAAGATGTCGAATTTGTTATGGGATTGTTGTAAACATATAGCCACCATCGACACTCTCCTTGCTTACTCAGGTTTGCATGGTTGTGAGTGTTTGCCATACACTCGATGAGTATTTCATACAAAGAAGAATAAGTATCATAGGATTGTCCGTCTGGTTCTGATTTTTTAAAAACATTTTCCATTCCAATTTTGCATGCATGCTTTGCTATTTTCTCTACAACTTTTTGAGCAACTTCTTTGTGTAATAAGTTTCCCGGTTGTGTTTTCTTAAAGCCAGTAGTTTGACTAACATGATCATAAAAACCTGACTCACTAAATATTTTCCTAAGGTCATCTTTTTTTGGTTCATTACCTTTTGAGTTTCCAGTTGAAGTAAACTTTACATTATTTATATTAGCCACGAGCAAGGCTACGGCATCTGGGGTCATTTGAGAAACGTGGGATATGTCAAAATTCACATTCTGTTGTTTATAAAAGATTTTCTTAGCCTCACTAAAATATTTCAAAACTTCGTTGGTATTGTTTATGAAGGAAAAATTATCAGGTGCTTTATGGTTTATATAAGGTGCAATTTGATGTTTTCGGACAGCAACAATATGACGATGTTTTTCATAACACTTTTTCTTCTTTCGATTTTTCCATTTTGTTTTATGTCTCTTTTCTTGATACTTTTTTCGTATTAAAAATAAATTCCAAATAGTGCTATTTTTTGTAAACCTCTTCATATATAATCTTTTTGCTCCCCCGGCAGGGATCGAACATGCGACCAAACGATTAACAGTCGTTTGCTCTACCGCTGAGCTACAGGGGAATGTGTTGAGTGTGACCAAGTCATAAACAACATGACCAATATACCAAAAAACAAAAAACTTGCAAGACTTGACCAAAATATGGTAAATCGTGCAAGTTCTAAATCAGTAGTATACTCGTACCTGTTTTGTACAATAATATGTACGTCCGTAGGCATCGAAACACACTGTCTGTATGGTTTGATAATAATAAGGTTGCGGTTGAGTGAAATACGTATAACCATATCCATTATTGCTCAAAGGATTACTATACATGGACAGTGGGGTAAAATAATACCCGTTATTATTCATAGTGAACCCAAAGGGTCCAATGTTGATAGATATAGGTATTCCACCATATCCCAAGGAGTTATTACCCCACAATGTACCCTGTGCGTGTGCCACTAGTGGCGTGAAAAACATTATTTTCGAGATTATCCAATTTCTGAATATATTACTCTTAAAAACAGACTTGATAAAAGAAAATATTTTCATGACATTTAATTTAAAGATGAATATTTGTTTTAATTATATTCCCGTACATGCTAGACTGTCACTATGTACATACGTGTAAAAGTATTTCCCAATAGTCCACGTGAATCTGTCGAAAAAACAGACGAACATGTATACCGGATATTCATCCGTGAACCCGCACAACAAAACATGGCAAATGCCCGTGTAAAACAAATCCTTGCCCGTTTGTACGACACATCCCCCGATGCACTCCATATGATCAAGGGTCATCACGGAAATAATAAATTATTTTCAATATTGGGGCGAGACATAGACAAATAGATAATAATAATGGCGGCACCCTACGGGTGCCGCCATTATTATTATCTATTTGTCTTTCTTGAAATATCTATATGATACAAATACCAATCCTGCAATAATCAACATGATGACAAACCAACCGATAAACGTAGAACTTCCCATACTGTTACCAGTAGATGTCGTACCACGTACAGTGGTCGTTACATATTCATCAGTGTCGTATACCGTATAGATTCCTTCGTCATGTACGATACGTGCAACTGCTTCGGTATATGAATTAGGTGTTTTACCTAATGCCAACACAATTACTGACATTACCCCAGATTCATTTTTATTCAAGGTACGAATATCTGCAATTACCGAATGATTTGTTTGGTCATATTGTCCCTTGTTACTACTAACAAAAGCATATTCAAATGGCAAGACAAGTTCAATACTAACATTTTTCAAATCTTTTTTTGACTTGTTTGAATATTCTATGATATATGCCAATTTGTCATTTGTTCGGGTGCGTAATTGCCCGTTGGTAATAGATAGTTTTACACCATCGGTCACGACTGATGATGGGCGATTAACACGTTGTTTTGTAGTATCTTGTTTATTACTCGTACCGAACAACCAACCCCAAACAGAATATGATTCTGTTCCTGATGTTGTAGTGGTCGATGTATTACTGGTCGTCCCTGTTGTGTTCGTATTAGTATTATTTTGATTGGTATCAGGAATAGTATCTACCTTTCCTGTTGTTGGAGAACTGGTCGTAGGAAACGTCATAATATCACCCTTTGCAATTTTATTGTTATACAACAATACGGCGCGAAAACTGTATGATGTTGACGGACGAAGGTCTTTAACAGGGAATAATTCTGTACGACTACCATGTGGTTGGTATTTTGTTTCTGTAGTAAACGACAGATTACCACCAGGGCCATATTCCATATACAGTGATGGACTATCATCACCATTATAATCAATATCCTCTGAACTATAAAATGCTTTCAGGGTGGCACTGGTATTAGAAACTGATTCTACACCCACGGTGCGGAGTGTCGGATCGCCCCCCTCCCATGAAGCTCCACCTACCGCAAAAACAGTAGTTCCTATACTCATAATAGCCAAGGCAATAATAAAGAGTGTTTTTTTCATAATATACTAATTATACAGAAACCAATAAATAAAAACAACATCTATTGTTTTTATCATAATCTTTGTATTTTTTATAACAATGTTTGAGTGCACCAAGCAATACACAGGTACCACAGGTGTCACGAGTTCTTATAAACAATAAAAAGATTATAAGAAAAAATACTTTCTTATTTTTCTATTATATAATCACCCACCTGCTCTCGAACCAATTTCAGAATCACTGCCCCTGTACCCAGATCTTGTCCCAGTTCATGAACGAGATTACGAATATACGTTCCCGACCCGACATGATAACGTATCACAAGTGTGTGAAATGTTTCATCATGGGAGAATATTTTTTCCCAAGTATTATAAATTTCATTTTGACGAAAATCACCCTGTACCGTATCCGTAATATATCGCACCTGTTTCAATAATTCAGACGCGGTAATAATACTTGTTTCAATCAAGGTAACATCATGAATTTTTACATCACGTGTAGGCAATTCTACCTGATTACCGTCTCGTGTATGTTTCCAGAGCGGAACACCATTCACCGTTTTTGATGAATACTGTGGATAGGTTTGGGTGGTGATATTTTTTTGTTTATACAAAACATCAATAATATTTTCTTTTGTTATCATATTATTATTTTGGAGTGTCGGCATTCCTAACACATCATAACTGTCTGTCGTAATACCAAGTACTACCGTCACGGTATATACCTTGTCCAATCCTAAAAATATTTCTTTATGATGTACATCATCTCCTGACAAAAGTATCATCACCCCTTCTGCAAGTGGATCTAATCGTCCAGCATAGGTAACCGGGGTATTGATAGGAATATCAAAAAACTGCCGTGCCCGCACGACCAGTTCAGCCAGGTTTTCCCCGCGTTGTTTATAGATAATATGCGGATGCATGTATACGTTATACACAAAAAAGCTTCCCAGGGGAAGCTTTTTTGATATTTTATTTTTCTCTTTGAAATCAATCACATTCGCAAAAATAACAAAGAAAACATTATTG
>CAZGCO010000001.1:0-12126 GCA_964524475.1 uncultured Candidatus Saccharibacteria bacterium | reverse complement strand
CTCGGTCTATATTGTAACGCTTCTAATATATGGTCAGTATTAATATGTTCCGCATAATCCAAGTCAGCAATCGTGCGAGCCAGTTTTATTATCCGATGATATGCACGTGGGGACAGTTTCAGTTTTGTAGCGCTCTCATTTAATACTTGCGTTACCTCTGTCGACATATGTTCAGCTGCAATATCTTTTGCATGCATATGGGCATTTAGTTTTGCCGTGGAACCGAATCGTTTTGCTTGTACATCACGTACTCGTGCAACACGTTCAGCAATATCATGACTATGTTCTGCATTAATTTCAGTCGCAGATAATTTGTCATAATCAATATGTTCCACCGTAAGCCATATATCAATACGATCCATAATAGGACCAGACAGTTTCTTGCGATACCGAGCCATGTCCACAGGACTACAAATACATTGTTTATGAAGAGCTCCCTTGTTCCCACAAGGACATGGATTCATTGCAGCAAGTAATGTAAACCGTGCAGGAAAACTTGCTGACCCACGCGCACGGGCAATGTTTACGATTTTATCTTCGATAGGTTGCCGCAGAGATTCAATAACCCGTGCGTCGAATTCTGGAAATTCATCCATGAACAGTACTCCATTATGAGCCAATGTCACCTCGCCTGGTTTTGGAACAGTTCCCCCGCCAATAATAGATACGTAACTGGATGTATGATGTGGCGAACGAAATGGTGGATAATACACTACCGTATCTTTTAATATTCCTGCGATACTGTGTATTCCCGTCACTTCAAGCATCTCTGGCTCTGCCAACTGTGGCAGTATCCCTGTGAATGCACGTGCAAGCATAGTTTTACCTGTACCAGGAGGTCCTGACATGATGATATTATGACCACCTGCAGCGGCGATTTCTAAACCTCGTTTTGCAGATTCTTGACCACGAATATCTCTGAAATCTACCAATGCATCAATACGTTCTGGGGTAATAGTACGCGGAACATATCCATCCAGAATAGACTGTTGACTGAGATGGTCAATTACCTCACGGAGCGTCTTTGCAGGATATACCATAATCCCAGTAATAAGTGACGCTTCATCAGCATTATCAAGGGGTACAAATATCTCAGAAAACCCAGCATCACGTGCTGCACGAACAATGGGTAATACCCCATGAATATTTTTCAATTCCCCGTTCAATGATAATTCTCCAACAAATATTTTTCCTGACGGATCAAAATCCAATTCATGATTTGATAACAAATATCCAACCGCAATAGCCAGATCATAATATGCACCCTCCTTGCGTAATTCTGCTGGTGCCAGACTCACAACGGTTTTATGATTTTCCTGTTTCGGAGAAATATATCCACTATTTTTTATTGCACTGGCAACACGGTCACGTGATTCATCAATAGATTTATCAGGGAGACCCACGATCGTAAACGCATGCAGACCATTGGTAATATCAATCTCCACAGAAACAATATGTCCTGACAACTGATATGGCTGAGCAGAAAATACACGTGAAAATGTTTTCATAATATATTTATTATAAACCAAGGATAATTTTTGCGCAAAACAAAAACACCCTTTTGAGTGTCTTGTTATCCTCGTACATTCATCATGGCTTTACACGTTTCAGCTGCTGGGTTTGCTTCCAAACGATCCATTTCAATAGGTTTACCAGATTTCAGACAAACACCATAGGTTCCCTGAGTAATACGTTCCAGTGCGCGTTCGATTTGATTATATCTTTTTTCTAATACTTCTAAACGACCTGTCTTTGACTCGAAATCTTCGACAATATCTGCCTGAGAATTTTCATCAGCTTCTGCCCCGTCTTCTTGACGTTCCGGAGAAACTTGCCAATCACCATATTCATTTTGAGTAGCAATAGCTACTAACTCCTCGGTGAGCATGGTTTTTTCCTCGATGAGGAGTTTTTCAAAATGGTTAAGCTTTGTTTTAATCATGACCCCAAGTATATCAGATAGAGAAAAAAAGTCACGTATTTAATTCCCTGTTCTCCCTTGACGTTCATAGAATCTACGGGTTATTTCAGGAATAGTTTCCGCAAAACGAGTAACCAATATATGACGTTGGTCTAAAAAGGTCCATGAAAATAATGGTTCTGGGTCTTTGACTGTGGTTGAAATACTTTCTATACCTGTTTCCAATTTTTCAGATCCCACCCCTGATACAACAGGTTTTTTTATGACGGGCACGATATGGGTAATATCTCTATTTTGTACTAATTCCATTTTAGATGTATAGGTAGCAACAGGGTCATTCACAAGAGTATCTGGAACAAGCATCCATATACCGATATCGCGAACAATAGTTTTCGTCCATGCATTCATAACCGTATACCCTGTATCATATGTCGGCAACGTAATAACCAAAAAAGGACTCTCGACAGGATTATAGACGATACCGTAAAAAATATTTTGATCTGCAATAATATTCGTTACCCCTGCCCCATTGTTCGTGAATAAAATATTTTTTACGGTTGCTGATTTATTTTCTATCATCAAAGGTATTCCTATGACCGATGTTTCGTTATTCTTTGTTTCACGAATAATATCTATAATTTTTGGTGAAATATTTTTTATATCCAAGCCGTCCAATACCACTGGTGTTGCAAGATTATCTATGACGAGTGGAGCATACAAACTGGGATCACGTGGACGAGTAATGATTTGAATAGATTCTGGAATAAAACTTGAAACACCAACAAACAACAACCATCCCCCACAGGCAACTAATAGGCACGCAAATAATATGTATATAATTTTTTTGGAACCCATACTGGATTCTTGTTGTTGACTTGTTTCACGGATACGTTCATTACGCAATAGTTCACTGGATATTGCAGAATTGTCTTTACTCTGCATCAGGGCAATGTCTCCACCCATAGTACGCACACGTGATACCGTACCAGGTGCTGGTATGATAGAGTCAGATTTTTTTTCATCAATAATATTATTATTTATTAATGGGTTATTCATAAAAATAGTATATCACAGGAAAAGAAAAATACTCACCATGGTGAGTATTTTTCTTTACATTATGTACAGATTATTTGAGGCCTACTTTTTTCATAATTGTTTCGTAGGTTTCGAAACTTTTCTTTTTCAAGTAGTTTAACAATTTACGACGTTCAGATACCATCATCACAAGACCACGACGAGAATGAAGATCTTTTTTGTGGGTTTGGAGATGATTCGTTAAATGACTGATTTGTTCAGAAATGAGGGCAATTTGCACCTCTGGAGATCCAGTATCAGTTGCTGTGCGTCCAAAATCAGTAATAATTTTTTGTTTTTTCTGTTTGGTAATCATGGGACTATTATAGCATACCAGTATTTTTTTGCAAGTGTTTAGAACACTGGGAATATCAATATACAAAAAACCTCTTTTCGGGTATGATAACGAGATATGCATAATAATATACCTATAAAAAATAATATTTATGTGTCACTGGTTATAACCGGAGCATGTATTTTTGGAATAGAAATTATTTCGCTCATTCATGAGCCCAGTTCGTTATTACTTGCTGACCTGGGTCATGCAGGATCTCATTTGGGAATTGCGTTGTGGGGGTTATTATTATCCCGAGATGTTGTTTCTTTATCACCGGCACGTCAGCATTTATTCCGCACTCTATCAAGTATCGTTATTGCCACTGCCACTATCACAGGTGTTGTTGTGTCCCTATCAGCATCACATGAACATCATCACGCAGGGTGGATGTTTCTAATTATTGGTATTCTAGGTATCATACAACATAGACTACTTCATACACATCACGACCACACCGATGGACATGATATATTGTGCAGTGGGTTACGATGGCATGTACTCGCAGATGCGGTGAAATCATTTGTATTTGCAAGTATGTTTTTCGTATCACTGTTTGCTAATATTGAACCCTATGAAAATATTTTTATTTGGGTTGCGCGTATCGCGCTCATGACAGGTGCAGTGACTATGCTCTGGACAGTGATAAAAGATTTTCAGAAAAAATAATAAATAAAAAACGATTTCATTACATGAAATCGTTTTTTATTTATTATATCTTTCGCAAGTCTTCTACTTCATCTGTTTCATCCATAATCTCACCTACGAGTACTTCGAGAACGTCTTCCAATGTTACCAACCCAACCACCTGACGGAATTCATCTACAACAATAGCACAGTGAATTTTATTTTTTTGAAATAATGAAAGTAAATGATCAGACCGCATAGTATTTGGAATCTTGCGAATTGGTTTTACATATTTTTGTATCAAGGTTGCATGTTCACCGTGGGCTAATCCTCGTAAAATATCTTTTGATGAAACATATCCTATAACATCATCTATGGAGCTAGCATACACAGGAATTCGCGAATATGGTTTTTCTCCGATAATGATCAACGCCTGTTCCAGAGTAATTGTACTGGATAACATTTCTACCACACTGCGGGGTGTCATAATATCAGCAGCAGTCATATCGTTCATCCGAAAAGTATTCAAGATAATATTTTTTTCATTCAGTTCTATTTCTCCTTCAGTATGACTGGTTTCTGATAATATGCGCAGATCATCTTCGGATACGGGTACTGTATGCGTACCTATAACCAGGTGAATTATTTTTTCATATATCCATACCACCGGACTGAATAATTTTGTAATAAATAATATCACAGGAGCAAAAAATCTACCCAAGTTTTCTGCGTGTTTATCTCCGATACTTTTTGGGATCAGTTCTCCAAAGAAAATAATTCCAATAGTCATCAAGAGTGAAATCAATCCAACATCACCACCAAATTCTTCGCTGGCATGTTTACCCAAAATGATACTACCCAATACCGTTGATATATTCATGAATACGACCAAGAGAAAAATCGATCGTGCCATAGACTGTTTCACGATTAATAATGACCCTGCTCCTGGTTTTCCCTGAGACGCTAATACTCGTGCACGTGACAATGAAACCGTGAACAGTGCCGCTTCGAGCATGGCAAAAAATCCCGTAATAACAATGATAATAATAGCCTGGATGAGTATATTCATAGATAAACACCATTATAACATAAAACCCTGTATGTTTCACGGGACTGTGAAACAAAACAATATAACAAGAGGGGCACGCTACGCGTGCCCCTCTTGTTATATTGTTTAGACATGTTTTTTATGTACCCCATGTTTTGTGTGCAACTGTTTCACGACCGCCCTATCCATGACTTCTTTTTTTTCTTTACCTGATGTTCCTAGATTTCGTAATGTACTATCATCCAGTATTTCATAGTGTTTCACGAGATCTGATAAACATTCCAAGGTATTTTTTTCTGGATATTCTAATACTTCTTCGAGCATTGCATGCAACATCCATCCCATGCGTGGTCCTGGTTTTACGTGTAACACATTCATGAGATAATCCCCATCTATAACCAACTGTGAAACACTGATGGGATCACGCAAACATTCCTCGATCATAGCAAAATATTTTCGTAATCGATATGGTGCCTCAACCTTGTTCATACCAACACGATCGCATTCACGTATCTGCATCAATATCCAAATAGGATTTTGTGAAACATCGTTATTATATTTTTCCAAGTGTTTCACGTTCGCTATCATACGACGTACTGGTGACAAGGTAATCATCTCAGTATCAGAGAAAAACATATGCCACCGAACCAACGTTACCACCTGATCGATATCTGCCGATGAAAATTTCATGCGCTCCATTATCTTTTGTGTTATACGTGCACCGACCACTTCGTGTCCATAAAACGTATACGCTTTTTTGATACCTAGTCTTCGTGTTTTTGGTTTTCCGATATCATGAAACAGTGCAGCCAGTTTCACGTGAAACGAATATTTTTTATTTGCCGCATGCTGACATGCATGAACCAAATGATCATACACATCATAAATATGTACCCCACCCTGCACACAACCAATAGCGGGAATAATTTCAGGTAAAATAATTTCTAATATTCCCAACTGTTTCATGAGAAACATTCCCATACCAGGATTTTCAGAATCAATTATTTTTACAAACTCATCACGAATACGTTCAATAGAAATATTTTGTAATAAATGTTTTGTTTCCAGGATAGCATCCAGTGTTTCACGTGAAACAGCGAAATTCAACTGAGCAGCAAATCTAATACATCGCATGATACGTAACGCATCTTCAGTGAAACGTTCACCAGGATTTCCAACACATTGAATTATTTTTTTATTAATATCATCAACACCGTGAAACGGATCAATAAAAATTTCACCAGGCATCCCACTGACTGCAATCGCATTAATCGTAAAATCACGACGAGACAAATCATCATGGATATTGGTACTAAACGACACACTGTCAGGATGACGATGATCGGTATAATTCCCTTCTGTTCGATATGGAGTAATCTGGATTTCACGAACATTACTATCAAGTGGTTCATGTTCAAAAACAATTGATACCGTACCAAAACTATTTTCATACACAACACGTAATTCTGTTGTTTCAAAAACCGCAACAATCTGTTCTGGTGTTGCATTGGTCGCAATGTCATAATCCTTGGGATTTTTATTCATGATCATATCGCGTACACACCCGCCCACCAAAAAAGCCTCGTAGTTATTTTCTACAAGTAATTGTGTTACATGTGAAACATTTTCAGGAATTGTTTGCATAGTTTTTTTACTTTCATGAATAATTTACTAAACCATTACCCCTCACCACTTCGTGGAGCTCCCCTAATGAGGGAGCGCTCTTCGTTAATAGGAAATGAGAAATTTCATCGTAGCTATGCTCCCTCATTAGGGGAGCTGTCTGCAAGACTGAGGGGTAATGTTATCGTTGAATAATAAATTAAATATATTTCTTTATTTCTAATAAAACACTTTCAAGATTGGTATCAATTTCATAATTAGAAAATCTAATGACTTTGAAACCTAAGCTTGCCAAATAACCATCTCTTTCCTTATCATAATCTAGCCCAGATTCTGTATAATGTTGTGAACCGTCAAGTTCAATAACTAATTTATGTTCATGATTATAAAAATCTATAATATAAGGACCTATTCCGAACTGCCTACGAAATTTAACTCCTAATTTATTTTGGTTTAATTGACCCCATAAAATCACTTCTTGCTTTGTAGAATTATTTCTTAATATTTTTCTACGCTCTTTCAATAGAGGGTCATTACTAGAAAATTTCATAAGTTAATTTAACATTTAAAATGATTATTTTTGTGCACCTGCTAGGACTCGAACCTAGAACGACAGTTCCGAAGACTGTAGTGATATCCGTTTCACCACAGGTGCATCAAAACAACCATACCACAGATTGCGAAAAAATGAAATATGTGTATAATTTTCTCAACAAGTTTCACGTGAAACACATGCGGTCATAGTTTAGTGGCATGACGCCTCCTTGCCAAGGAGGGAACGGGGGTTCGATTCCCCCTGACCGCACAAAACCGTTTAGAAAATTCCCACTGCTGGGAATTTTTAGGTTTTGTGAACCGGAGCGATGTTTTTGTTTGAGCAAAGCGAAAGGCAAAAACCGCGAGGTGGGGTCGCGAAATTTTTCGTCAGAAAAATATTTGTGACCAAAATATATTTTATAAAAAAAATTGGCACCACATATAGTTATGTAGCACCAATATCAATTTAATAAGTCATAGAGTTCTCTGGATACTTTTCAAATGAATCTATAAGATTTTTGAAATGTGTTTCCTCTTGAATTCTTTTATGTATTTGCCATTTTATATGTTTACACGCATAACCAATAAAATCTTTTTGATCTGTATATAATCTTATGGCTTCAAGTAGTCCAAGTAGTCCAAATTGATAACAATCATCATATGAGTGGGCATCTTTACCAAATCTCCAAATAGCTATGGCAGCATATTTTTTTATTCGTGCATGAAAATATGCTACAAAATAATTAAATATCTTGTCGTTGTGTGATTTTGCAGACATAATGACGTCATGTTGTTCATCAAAAGTTAGTTCTTCAAAATTGATTAATTTGAGTTGTTCAAACCTATCAAGATAATAACCTAATTGAGACTCTATAACAGAGGCGAGTTCTGCACGTTTCTTATTGTCTTCTACCCGAGAAAACATTTTACCCTCTTTAATGAGAGATTTAAGTTTGTCTACTTCTTGTAAGGAAATTACAACATTACCACTGAAATCTTCAATGATAATTCCAAGCTGTTTCATAGCATGGAGTTCATTAATAAATGTTTTTAATTTAATTTCAAGTAATTTAGCAACTTCTTTGGTAGTCTTGTAGGATTTAACTCTTTCTAATTCAAATGGAGGTATGTAATAAAAATGTCTACTCATTTCTGATTGAATCAATTTTCTACGAACCCAATCATTCACCGTTCCCTCTGTAACATTTGTCTCTTTTGCAAAAGTACGAGTACTAACCCAAGTTGTTTGTATAATATACTCTCTATGTTTCTTTTCAAAGAAAGCAATTACATCAATGCAAGAAACTACATCTCGAGGATTAATCTTGGGCTCTGTTACTCGTAAAGGATTGAGAATTCTAACTACTTGTGTTCCAGATAAATCAATCCATGAGGTTTTTTGAACATGGTGACAAATAGATTGTATAGGAATTTGCAAAGACCATAGAGTGAAAATTTCTATTACTTCGAAGTATGAATACAAGAAGTGTTGATTCAACTGACCTTGTGGTTTTTTTGGAACCACTCCCCCTCCTGCATCAAAATAGGTTTTAACAAGTCGATTCTTTGCATCAAACAAATTCTCAAGTTCAGGCATAGTAAAATCATTTTTAGCATATTTTACTAATATGTCCTCGATAATCTTATTACATTCCTCTATTATTTTAGGTGAATCTGTATTGGTAAATACTAATTCTCCAATTTTATTAAGTATGAGATCATGTATGTACATATATTCAATTTTTAATTTAAAAAAACAATACCATAAAAATTACTTAATTACAATTCCCTGCATTTAAACTGTTCCACATGAAACCGTCCGTCATAAACGACAAAATGAAGTACATGTCCCCTAATCTACTTCAGAGACACAGGAAATCTGGTTCTTACACACCCATATAATTCTTGTGGAAAACTATGGGTATACTGTTTATGACACCCTACATATATCTGTAAATATTGTGTCCTTTATAGTTTTATATTATAAAAAAGCGTTTATTTATAAGGATATTTTTATGATATAACCAAATGTCTCTTATAAAAATAGTTTTACACAACTTTTTTCATATATTATATAGCTTTATTGATATCTTGATCAGAAAAAGAACGAATTTTAGTAATTATCTATATGTCTTTTATATTATATAAGAGACATGTTTACTCTAAAAAATGTCTCTTATAGTACATATATAGTGTATATTAGAGACATTTTATACTTTATATGTATGTCCTTTATATGTTTCACGTGAAATATATCCTGATTTCATTGGTGTTCCACGTGAAACAGGTGTATAATGTGTTTCACATGAAACAATTTACCTCCAAAACACAAAAAACTGGTGAAATAGGAGAAAAAATAGCTGAAATGTTTCTCGTGAAACATAATTTCAATATAATAGAGAAAAATTTTACTCACAAAATGGGTGAAATTGATATTATTGCCACCAAAGAAAATCGTTTATATTTTTTTGAGGTAAAAGCAATCTATAAAAAAACAGGTAAAAATGACACTGTTACACGTGAAACATATCAAAAATACCCGGAATCAGAGCGTGAAACATCCGTGAAACATTTTTTAAATAATCAGGGACATAAAAATAATATAAAAGACATAAAAAATGTCTCTAATAATCAAGTAAAAATAATGTCCCTGAAACAGGAATACCCGTCATATATATCAGAGACATACAATCCGTTTGAAAATATGTCCTATAGCAAAATGCGTAAATTTGCAAAAGTTGTCCAAATATATCTGACTTATAAAAAGATACCTTCAGAGACAAAATGGCAAATCGATGGACTGGGTGTGATCCTGTTCAGAGACACTGAAAACAAGATCAAGGGTAACGTAGAACGGATTGAAAATATTGCTATTAGATAAAAATGAAATGGTTGACTTTTTTTATAAAAAGAGTACGATAACATATGAATTTTTACAATTACAATACTAAAAAAGCAAACAATGGCGAACAAACAACTAAAGAAAGAGTTCGGTGGTTTTATTACCAAAGGACTAGAAATAGGTCGTAGACATGATGTTTCTATTTTTAAAGACCTTATAAGATGTTGTGAGAAAGTTCTCACTAATAAACCTTATGAGGTTGATAATACAAAAATAGAAAAAGCGTTCAACCAGGCCTTGGTGATTAATAACGTAAAATTCAAAAAAGAATCACAGAACTTTTTGAACTATTTCAAGCAAGAAATTGCAAAAAAGAAAGAAACTGTTGCTGAGACAGTGAAAATATCCTTAGAGAAGATAGAATCTCTCATCCAATTATATGAAAAATCCCCATTGGATTTCTCTACAGAAAAGATGGGACTTTTAACAATCTCAGAAGTTCCAATGTCGAAATACATGGAATCGTATGCGTAAAAAAGAATAGGAAAATACATGAAGAGCCCTGATGTTATGCAGGGCTTTTTTTATTGACTTTATTAATAATTCGGTATAGGGTAAAAGAAAATAAAAACTAAAAATGATGAACGAACAATTATCCAGCCAGCCATTGATAGATCAATTTAATAAACTTGTCGAATTAGGAAGGAAATATGATTACCCTCTAATTAAAGATTTCGGTAGAACATGTACTGCAGTAATCATAAAAGATTGTGAGTACTACGACGAAGACAAAGTTTTTGCTTTAATCCAACAAATTAAGAGAGGGGACATAAAACAATCTACAGACGAAGTCGAAAAAGAGATTCATGAAATATTTCAAAAAATTGAACTTGAAATACAAAAACTTGATACAAAGGACCAGGGGGATTGGATTAGGAAAATTCAGACTCTATTTGAAAAATACAAACAAAACCCATTAGATTTTCTCAAAGAGAAGATACATATCTTTGAAAAAATAATGAACAAAAACTAACAAAACCTAGGTAATATTTTCAGGGATTTTATTCACTACAATCGTAATGAATAAAATCCCTTTTTTGCTTTATTTTGCTCAATATGATATAGTATTTCACGTGAAACATATCGGAGTGTAGTGTAACGGCTAACATTCTCGCTTTGGGAGCGAGCGACTCTGGGTTCGAATCCCAGCACTCCGACAAAACAAAAAACAAGCTTTGCTTGTTTTTTGTTTTGTCGGAGTGAGTGAGCAAACTGCTTTGCTCACGTCTGGGATTCGAAAGTCGGAGCGTTACACGAGTTTTCTTGAGCAAGGCGAAAGAAAGGCGAGTGTCGCGAGACGGGGTCGAGAAAAATTTTCGTCAGAAAATTTATTTGTGACCGAATCCACTTATAATAGATAATCCACTTGTCATTTTAACGTCCCAGGTATACCATACACTATATGGAAATAAAACAAATAACTGCAATAAAAAAATCTCTTTTATCACGCCCCTGGGTTATTTTTCCCTTACTTATTATTCTTACCGTATCAGGGGCTTTCGTTCTGGGAGTATTATGGAGTGATAGAACAGCATTGAAACGTGCCACAATACAGATTCTTGAAAAAAGCGGTGTCGATACAGGAAGCCTCAAAGAAAAAATCGATAAAACAATCACTGATTATCACACGCCCGAACCAACCCATGATGAAAAAAAATCTCTACAGCTCGACAATCTCATAGATAATCAAGTCATAACAACTCCATCCGTGATTCATGGATCAGCAACAGGGAACTGGTTTTTCGAAGGTTCATTTCCTGTAGTTATTAAAGATGAACAAGGAAAAACAATACTCACTACTTTTGCCACAGCAGATGGTGAATGGATGACGACGTCTCCTGTACTGTTTCACGTGAAACTTCCGCGTATAACCGCAGGAAAATACGTGATTACCTTTACCCAGGATGATCCGTCAGGTGGCGAGAGCGGAAAACCTATTGAATCATTATCTGTACCTATAGTAATACAATAAATATACTCCAATACAGAACATACGAAGTATCCCTACAAGGTTAAAATTTGTATGGAAAAATCCGAAGCCTGTTTGAGGCGTAGCCGAG